>JBEKUF010000006.1:0-43841 GCA_049515295.1 Verrucomicrobiia bacterium
CAGGTAAATGTCCCCATGGCCACGCTCTTGAAATCCTCGTTCACCAGCCACCGAATCAGGAACGCCCGCCAGAATAATTCTTCCATCACCGGCACCACGATCACCGCGCCGAACATGCGGAACGCCAGAAACATATTCCGTTGCGCCACCGACGGGATCGTTGTCGGATCAAACACCGCCCCCTTGCCGAATTTCGGATAGTACGGATCGATTCCGATCCAGATCACAATCGCCACGAGTCCAATCACGACCGCCAGGATGTAGTTGCAGGCCGCGTCCCCCGACGCGGCGTGGCCTGTCTTACACCACATCGGCGACCGCAACTCCACATATTGTTTGCGGAAATAAATCAGCGCCACCACCACCGCCAGCGCCTTCGCCGGATACATCCACAACAGATTCGCATCCGACTGCACAAACAAAAACGCCATGTAAATGCCCATCGGCACCACATACGGCAGCCACGGCTTGGAACGGGTCGGTTGCATGTCGGCTCGCATTGAGCTATCAGCTTTCCGCCATTGGCTCAAGCCATTCCGAGCCTTGTCCGCCCGTTTCTGCTTGTTCCGCGGTTTTCACCGCACTATTCTCGTTTTGGAAAGAGAGCGGGCTATGAATGAGACGGCGCGTGTAGTCTTTTATATCATCGGCTTGGCCGGCGGTCTCTTTCTCTGGTTTAAGTCGATTAGGGCCAGACGTGACGGCGATGCCAACCATGTTCCCCGATGGAGTTTAATGTCGGCTGCGGGTCTCCTTTGCGTTGTCTGGAGTGCACTCGGGTTTATTTTGCTGTACAGCTCGACAAATCTCACACCC
Source organism: Verrucomicrobiia bacterium (assembly GCA_049515295.1). Lineage (GTDB taxonomy): Bacteria > Verrucomicrobiota > Verrucomicrobiia > Palsa-1439 > Palsa-1439 > Palsa-1439. The sequence goes on from JBEKUF010000006.1 coordinate 817, forward strand.
CGCACGCTCTATGTGGTGCAACATTTAAAAACTCTCCTTGCTGGCGCCGCCGTCGGGTTACTGGTCGCGGTGTTGATGGGCGGACACAATCCTTCTCCCATGAGCCAATCCAAGATTTGAAGCATCTTATCGACTTGGAACAATCACTTCGTATCCGAGACCAGCGCGCCGTAGCGCAGATTGCGAATGCTGACAGTCAGTTCACCCACCCCCAGCACTTCCATCGCCACGAGAAATACCGCCCCGCCCGCCACGACGATGTCCGCGCGTTCGGGAGGCAGTCCCGGAACTTTCTTGCGTTCGGCCAGCGGCATCGCCTCCAACTTCCGCACCAGCGCCTGCAATTTCTCCCGCGAAATCGTCGCGTGATCAACCGCGCCGCATTCGATCCGAGCCAGCGTGGTGATCGTTCCGCCGGTGGCGATCAGGCGGCAGTGATCCGCGTCGTAGCTCGCCAGTGCGTCATGCAGTGTCGCGCGCACGTGCTCGCAGAGGTCCGCGAATCTTTTGTCACCGAACTTTTCCATAAGCCGCAAGGCGCCCAGCGGCAAACTCTGGAAACGTTCCATCTTCCCGGTATGCCCCTGGATGAACTCGGCGCTGCCACCGCCAACGTCCATCACCAAAATCGGCTGGCTGGCCCACTCGGGATCGCTGGACACACCGCGGAAGATCAACTCGGCCTCGCGCTCGCCGGAGATCAATTCCACGTCCAGTCCGCACTCGCGTTGCACCTGATCGAGAAACTCGTCGCGGTTGGCCGCGTCACGCGCCGCGCTTGTGGCCAGCGCGCGAAAATCCTTTGCTCCAAGCGCCCTCGCCTCGACCAGATAATCCTGAATGGCCCGAACCGTCCGCGCCCTCGCCGCCGGCAGCAGCCGCCGACTGTCATCAACCCCCTCGCCAAGACGAGTGGTTCGGTCCTTTGCGGTTATCGGAACCACTTGGCCACAAGATATATCCGCAACAAGCAGCTTGACCGTGTTCGTGCCTATATCAATGATGGCGCGACGCATTTCAGCCCCTTAATAACATGGTCCGACGACGACGGCAAATCCCGAAAAAAGTGCTTGTCTCGATTCGAGTTTGTGATAGTTTTCACATGCTTTTTTCGCCGCTCGGGCCGGCGCGTTGGCGACTACATCCTGATGAATTTGGGCAAAGACTTTCGAGGCATGGGGCGGTATATGGCGTTGGGTGTGCAGATGATTGTGACGACCAGCGTCATCACCGCCATTGGATACTGGTTGGATCGGAAGACGGGCAAGGCGCCGTTGTTCTTGATCTCCTTCTTCGTCCTCGGTGCGCTCGGCGGAATCGCCGTCGTCTGGCGCGTGTTGCAGGAAAACGGCAGCGGCACTGGACCGAAATCTGGGTAACAGGAATGGATGCTTCCACTTGGCTGGGATTGGTGTCGGGTCTCGTACTTGGAGGCGGTTACGGGCTATTGCAATGCCAGGGGCTACGGCGAAATACGCAGCCGCCGCCGAGCGCGGGATTGCTGGCCGCGAGAGGGATCGTCCGGTTGGTGTGTTTGGCGGTGGCCTTGTTGCTATTGTTACGATTGACACCGGCCAACAAGCACTGGTTGATCGGAGGCGTGATGATTGGGTATGCCGTGGTATTCCCGTGGTACATGAAGGGATTGATGGTGAAGGGGAAGTGAGCAACGATGAGTGAGCTATTTCATGTCGACCAATGGGTGTGGATGGTCTGGATTTCGGGCGCGCTAACTGTACTGGTATTTGTACTGGGCGCGCGGCTGATCGCCGCCAGCCGGGTCGTGGCAGGACGGTTTGCCGTTTTTGTGGAGGTGATGGTTGATTTCGCCAGGGAAAACATCGCCGAGGCGTTTCTCGGCGAGCACGCCAAGAAATGGTTCGGGTTTATCGCCACACTGTTTTTCTTCATCCTTTTTGCCAATCTACTGGGCAAACTCCCCGGCCCGGTAACCGGGTCGTTGAAACAGCAGCATTTCTGGCTGGAAACACCGACCGGCAACATCAACGTGACGTCGGCGCTCGCCGTGATGGTATTCCTTGTTGCGCAGACAACGGGGTTGATGAACATGGGGTTGGTCGGTTATCTCAGGAAGAAGTTTCTGTTGCCAGCGCCAAAGTGGGTGCAGATTCCCGCCATCCCGATCATGTTCCTCGTGCTGCTGGCAGAACCGTTTTCGCTGGCTGTACGTTTGTTCGCCAACATGACGGCCGGCCATAGGGTCATTGTGACCTTCATGGTGGCGGATATGGTCGGAGGCATGTGGCTGGTGCAGCAAGCGCCCATCTGGGCGAAACCGATCTCAGTCCTTCCCTTCGTGCTGACCGTGGTCTTGCTTGCATTCGAATTATTCATTGCCTTCATTCAAGCCTTCATTTTTGCGTTATTATCAGCGTTGTACCTGAGCGAGTCCTTGGAAGAGCATCACTAAACACAACGAAGACCAGAACCAGGAGATGTTGAATATGGCAGAAGCAGAAACGATAAAGCAGTTACTCGATCCAAATTCTTTGGCGTGGCTGGGAGGCGGACTGGCTATTGGCACGGCGGCGATGGGTGGCGGCGTGGGCATTGGCATCGTCTTTGGAAAAGCGATTGAGTCGGCTGCACGCCAGCCCGAAGCCTTGCCGCTGGTGCAACGGCTGATGTTCATCGGCTTCGCCCTTGTGGAAGCACAGGTGTTGTATGCTCTGCTGATCACGTTCATTCTCATATTCCGTGGAGTATAAGGTGAAACGCTTGCTCCTAAGCATGGGCCTTGTGCTGATCCCCAGAGCGATCTTCGCCGCAGAAGTGGTGGATGTTACACCCAACAAGTGGTACCTCTGGGTCTGGACACTGCTTACCTTCGCTGTGATGTTCGCTCTGTTGGCGAAATTCGCCTTCAAACCCATCGCGCAGGCGCTCGACCGCCGCAGTGAGATGATCAAAAAGTCCATCGAAGCGGCGGAGAAACAGCGCGCCGAGGCCAAGAAATTGATGGACGATTATCAGAAACAACTCGCCGACGCCCGCAACGAAGCCGGCAAGATCATCGAGGAAGCCCGCCAACTCGGCGAACGGGTCCGCAAGGACGTCGTCGACAAGTCCAATGCCGAAGCCTCAGCCGCCGTCCAGCGCGCTCAGGAGGAAATCCAGCGGCAGAAGGAAAAGGGCATTCAGGAGATGAAGGACACGGTGGCTGCGCTTTCCGTGCAGATCGCCTCGCGGGTCATCGAAAAGGAACTCGACGAAGCCTCTCATCGTCAGCTCGTTGAAAACCTGATCAAAGACCTCGGCAAAGTCCAACGCAACTGACCCATTCACCTCCCGCCATGCCGCACGACCCGATCGATATTGGTTACGCCCACGCGCTCTTCGAGATGGCGCAGCCCGAAGGCGTTGCCCCCCGCGTGGAAGAAGAATTGTTCCGCCTCCGCGAATTGCTCAAGAAGAACACGGACCTGCTGGAGTTTCTCAAGGACCCCAACATTCAGCACGAGGGCAAACGCAAGGCGCTCACGGACCTCTTTCAGGGCCGCGTCCATCCCTTGGTGCTGAACATGCTGATCACCCTGAGCGACCAGGATCGCGCCGGGCGCGTGCTGCACGTCATCGAGGAATTCAGTGCCCGTGTCGCCAGCGCCACCGAGAAGATCAGCGGTGAAGTTACCACGGTGGTCCCGATCGACAACGCAACCCTCCAGCGCCTCGCGGCGGAACTGTCACGCATCACCGGCAAGAGCGTGCAACTGTTCCAGAAGGTTGACCCGTTGATCCTCGGCGGGGCGATTATCAAGGTCGGCGACCAAATCATCGACGGCAGCCTGCGTCGCAGGCTCGACCAGATCAAGGAGCGGTTAGCGCAGTAACGGACTGAGAACGGAAGACTGATGACGGACGACGGAAAGACCGATGCTGAAGGCCGTAAACCAATCCGGTCGTACCGCGATTTGGAGGTCTATCAGTTGGCCTATGCTTCCGCGATGGACATCTTTCGCGCCACGAAGACCTTGCCAGCAGAAGAGCGGTTTTCGTTGAGCGACCAAATTCGACGGTCTTCTCGGTCAGTCTGCGCGAACATTTCGGAAGGTTGGGCGCAACGGCGCTACGAAGCGAAGTTTAAGAACCGTTTGAGCGACGCCGAAGGTTCGGCCAGTGAAACCCAGACGTGGCTCGATTTTGGAAAAGACTGCGGCTATTTCAAATTGGAATTCCACAAGACAATGTCAGGCAGCTACGATCGTATCTCCGCGATGCTTTACCGCCTCGCAGAACACTGGCAAACGTTCACACCAGGGAAATCGGTCGTCAGTCGTCCGTCTTCCGTCTTCAATCCGCAACAGAGGTAATCTATGCCAGACTCTCTCACTTTCGACTCAAAAAAGATTTCCGATGTCCTGAAGCGCAGCGTTTCGGAGTACAAATCCGAAGTCAGCGTCCAGGAAGTCGGTGAAGTCATCGAATGCGGCGACGGCATCGCCCGCATCAAGGGCCTGCCCAATTGCATGGCCGAAGAAATGTTGGAGTTCCCCAAGAACATCTTCGGCATGGCGCTCAATCTCGAAAGAGAACAGGTCGGCGTGATGATTCTCGGCGATTTCACCGAGATTTCCGAAGGCGACCTCGTAAAGCGCACCGGCCGCCCGCTGTCCGTGCCCGTGGGCGATGAATTGCTCGGCCGTGTGGTCAACGCCATCGGCCAACCCATCGACGGCAAAGGCCCGATCAATACGAAGCATCTTCGCCCGATCGAATCGCGCGCGCCGAGCGTGATCGAGCGTGAGCCCGTCAAGCAACCGCTGCAAACCGGCCTGAAGGCCATCGATTCGATGATCCCCATCGGACGCGGCCAGCGCGAGTTGATCATCGGCGACCGCCAAACGGGCAAGACCGCCATCTGCGTCGATACGATCATCAACCAAAAAGGCGGCGATGTCGTTTGTATCTACGTCGCCATCGGCCAAAAGAAATCCACCGTAGTCAGCGTCGTTGAGACGCTGGAGAAGTACGGCGCGATGGATTACACGATCGTCGTCAGCGCCACCGCCGACAACCCGGCCCCGATGCAATTCGTCGCTCCGTACAGCGGCTGCGCGATGGGCGAGTATTTCCGCGACCTCGGCCGCCACGCCCTGATCATTTATGATGATCTTTCCAAGCACGCGGTGGCGTACCGGCAAGTTTCGTTGCTGCTGCGCCGTCCGCCGGGCCGCGAAGCGTTCCCCGGCGACATCTTCAATTTGCACAGCCGGTTGCTCGAACGCGCCGCCAAACTCAATGCCGACGCGCCGAAGTTCAACCCCGTTTACCCAAAAGGCGGCGGCTCGCTCACGGCCTTGCCGATCATTGAGACGCAGGAAGGCGATTATTCCGCCTATATCCCGACAAACGTCATCTCCATCACCGACGGGCAGATTTATCTCGAAGCCGACCTGTTCTATGCGGGCATTCGTCCCGCCGTGTCGGTCGGTCTGTCGGTCAGCCGCGTCGGCGGCAATGCGCAAACCAAGGCAATGAAGAAAATCGCCGGCACGTTGCGTCTGAGCCTCGCCCAATATCGCGAACTGGCGGCGTTTGCCCAGCTTTCCAGCGACCTCGACAAGGCGACCAAAGCCCAACTCGACCGCGGCCAGCGCATGGTCGAGTTGCTGAAGCAACCACAGTATCAGCCAATGACCATGGAAGACCAGGTCGCGGTGATTTGGGCCGCGACCAACGGGTATCTCGATGGAGTCCCGGTCTCGGCCATCCGCAAGTACGAGGTCGAGTTCCTGCAATTCCTCAAGAGCAAATACGCCACCGTGGTCTTCGGACTTCGCGACCGCAAGGAACTCACCGAGGAAATCGCCACGGGCCTCCAGAAGGCTGCCGACGAATTCACGGGGCTGTTCTCCGCCAAGTAAGTTGTTATGGCCTCGCTTCGTGACATCCGACGCCGCATCAAGGGCGTCAAGAACATCCGCCAGGTCACCAAGGCGATGAACATGATTGCCGCGGCGCGGCTGCGGCGCGCCCAAGCCAAGGCGGAATCCGCGCGGCCCTACGCGGAGCGGCTCTCCGAGATCCTCAAGGACGTCGTCGCTTCCAGCAGCGGCGCGTCGCGTCACCCGTTGATGGCGCAACGCCCTGTGAAAAGCGTGGCACTGATATTGGTCACCGCCGACCGCGGACTGTGTGGCCCGTTCAATGCCGGCATCATCCGCGAGGCGCAGCGGTTCCTGATCGACCAGACCGTGCCCGTCGAACTCATCACCGTGGGGCGCAAAGGGCGCGACCATTTCCAACGGCTCGGATATACGATCTCCCAGCATTTTCCCCAGCCTTCGCGCGACGTACGGCTGGAGGAAATCGGCAACATCAGCAAGCGGATCATCAGCGATTACGCGGCGGCGAAATACGACCGGGTTTATCTGGCCCATGCGAAGTTCATCAGCGTGTTGAATTCGGAACCAACACTGACCCAGTTGTTGCCGCTCGACCAGGGAGATGACGCCGCCAAGGGTGCGAAAACCCCCTATCAATTCGAGCCGGACGCGGAAGAACTGCTGGACACATTGTTGCCGCAATACGTCGAGGTCCTGGTGTACCGCGCGCTCGTCGAGTCGCTGGCCAGCGAGCAGGCGTCCCGCATGATCGCCATGAAAGCCGCCACCGACAGCGCGTCCGACATGATTACCAGCCTGACCCGCGAATACAACGGCGCCCGCCAGGGCTCGATCACCACGGCGTTGCTGGAAGTGGTCGCGGGCGCCGACGCATTGGCGAAGAAAGAATAGTTTTGCGCAGGAGATAAACGCATCATGAGCACAGACGGACATCAAACGGGCAAGGTCGCACAAGTCATCGGGCCGGTGGTGGACATCGAGTTTTTCACCGAACACCTGCCGCCGATCAACCAGGCCATCACCATCGACGACAAGGCGCACGGCATTCATCTGACGTGTGAAGTCGCCGGACATCTGACTGACAACACGGTGCGCACCGTCGCGATGAGCCAGACGCAAGGTCTCGTGCGCGGCATGGAAGCCATCGACACCGGCGCGCCGATTTCGGTGCCCGTCGGCCCGACATCGCTCGGACGAATCTTCGACCTGCTGGGCAATCCGATTGACGGCAAGGGGCCGGTGAACGCCAAGATGCGGCTGCCGATTCACCGCCTCTCGCCGCCGTTCGAGGAGCAGGTGCCGGCCACGAAACAGTTCGAGACCGGTTTGAAGACCATCGACCTGCTGGCCCCGTTCGCCAAGGGCGGCAAGATCGGCCTGTTCGGTGGCGCCGGCGTCGGCAAGACGGTGCTCATTCAGGAGTTCATCCGCAATATCGCCAAGGAACACAGCGGCTTCTCGGTGTTTGGCGGCGTCGGCGAACGGACTCGCGAAGGAAACGATCTGTACCTGGAAATGACCGAGTCGGGCGTCATCGCCAACACCGTGATGGTGTTCGGCCAGATGAACGAACCGCCCGGCGCGCGATTGCGCGTCGCGCTCTCAGCGCTCACCGAGGCGGAATACTTCCGCGACTACGAGAATAAAGACGTGTTGCTGTTCATCGACAACATCTTCCGCTTTACCCAGGCCGGCTCGGAAGTCTCGGCGCTGCTCGGACGCATGCCCAGCGCCGTCGGTTATCAGCCGACGCTCGGCACGGAAATGGGCGACCTGCAGGAACGAATCACCTCGACCAAGCGCGGTTCGATCACCTCCGTTCAGGCAGTTTACGTCCCGGCCGACGATATCACTGACCCCGCGCCGGCAACGACGTTCACGCATCTTGACGGTTCGATCGTGCTCTCGCGCCAGATCGCCGAACTGGGGATTTACCCCGCCGTCGACCCTCTCGCCTCGACCTCGCGCATTCTCGACCCGCTGGTGGTCGGCGAGGACCATTACAAGGTCGCTCGCGGCGTTCAGCAGGTGTTGCAACGATACAAAGACTTGCAGGACATCATCGCCATCCTCGGCATGGAAGAATTGAGCGAGGAAGACAAGCTCACCGTCGCCCGCGCGCGGAAAATCCAGCGGTTCCTGTCGCAGCCCTTCTTCGTAGCCCAGCAATTCACAGGGTTCGAAGGCAAGTACGTCCGCGTGGCCGAGACCATCCGCAGCTTCAAGGAAATCCTCGACGGCAAGCATGACGATCTGCCCGAACAAGCGTTCTACATGGTGGGCACCATCGAAGAGGCCCGGGCCAAATTTGAAAAGATGAAGGCGTAACCGCACGACACCATGGCCGGCGAGAAGACATTCCCGTTCGAGATTCTCACGCTGCAGAAACTCTTCCTGCGCGATGAGGTGCGCTTCGTGATTGCGCCGGGCCAGGAGGGCGTCTTCGAGATTCTTGCCAACCACGCGCCGTTTGTGTTTGCGCTGAAACCGGGCGCGTTGCGCATGCGGATGCCCGTCGGTCAGGACCAATATGTCGCCGTGGGCACGGGTTTCCTGATCGTGCAAAAAGACCGCACGACCGTCCTCACTCGTAGCGCCGAACGTTCCGAGGAAATTGATGTGGACCGGGCTCGCCGCGCCAAAGAGCGCGCCGAACAACGGTTACAACAGACCACGCCGGACATCGATATGACCCGGGCGCAAGCCGCCCTGCAGCGTGCCCTGGCTCGCCTAAAGGTGGCCGAGTACGCTGGTTCGGTGAGGAAATAAAGCGCCGTTGGTTGACGGCGCTTCACAGACGCCGTCCTGAGTCTGTCGAAGGAAGCGTCTCTACACCTTCTTCCAATAGGTTTCCGTCACGCCCGCCTTCTGGTTGCTCCACCGGGCCAGCATGAACAGCGCGTCCCCCAACCGATTTAGGTAGGGAACCACCAACTCGCCAATCTTCTCTTCCTTGCGCAAACGCACGCAGAAACGCTCCGCGCGTCGGCAAATCGTCCGCGCCACATGCAACTGCGCGCCCGTCGGGCTGCCACCGGGTAAAATGAACTCCTTTAATGGCCCGAGTTCCTTATTCAGTTCTTCAACCAGTTCCTCAAGGCCGGTGATGTGCTGCGGCTCAATGCGCGGCATCCCCTTCTGAAATTCATCGGCGGGCGTGGCTAGTTCCGCGCCGAGATTGAACAGGTCGTTTTGAATCTGACGCAATCGCGCGTCGAATTCCTTGTCGGTGCCGAGCGCCCGTGCAACTCCGATCGCCGAACTTAGCTCGTCAACGGTGCCGATGGCCCAGATACGCGGTGAATCTTTGCTGACACGCTTACCGCCGGCAAGTCCTGTCGTGCCGTCATCGCCCGTTCGGGTGACGATTTTGGTGAGCCGCGCCATGTCTGCCTAGCATTTCTGGAATTTCGCCGGGATCAGGCACATGAACTTGAATGGCTTCTCCGCGGCGTTCTTGAACTGGTGCTGTTCGTCCGCCGGGATGTAGAGCACGTCGCCCGGCTTGATCGGCACTTCCTTGCCCTCACGCCAGACTGTGCCCTGCCCTTCCATGACGTAAATCTCGTGTTCGTAGGGATGATGATGCAGCGGCGTGTGTCCGCCGGGCGCGACTTCGAAAACGCGCATGGCAAAATTCGGCGCGCCATCACGCGGCGAGACGGCCAGTTGCACCTGACAGTTCTTCGCGCCGTCCATCTCGACCTTTTCGGCGGGTATCTGCGTAAGGCTGGCGATTTTCATCGGGCATATTCTCCCATCTCTTTTCCTTACCATAAACGCTATCATGGAAGCCATGAAAAGCTATCGAAAGGAACTCTGGTTCAACATCCCTTCCCGACGCGGATTCGTCAACATCACGCCTGACGTCGAGACCTGCCTGCGCGACAGCGGCGTCAAGGAAGGCCTCGTCCTGTGCAACGCCATGCATATCACCGCCAGCGTGTTTATCAACGACAACGAGTCCGGCTTGCATCAGGATTTCGAGCGCTGGCTGGAGAAACTGGCCCCCGAGAAACCCCATTCCCAGTACGCGCATAACACGGGCGAAGACAACGCCGACGCCCATCTCAAGCGCACCGTCATGGGCCGTGAGGTCGTCGTGGCGATCACGAATGGCCAACTCGACTTCGGCCCGTGGGAACAAATCTTCTACGGTGAATTCGACGGCAAACGCCGCAAACGCGTGCTCGTGAAAATTATCGGGGAGTGACTAATGCCAGCTCCGCGCCGGAAGCGGCCGCATCCTTTTTGAATTGGAACGCGGCACCATCGTTGCTTATGATGCGGGGTCACGGAAGGAAATTTATGAATGTCACGATTGCAGCGCCACAAAACGCCGCCGATCCGCAATGGCCGGAGACCGACCACGCCAGCGCGACGGGGATGCGACGTTTGTGTTTCTGGCGTGGGACACGTCGAGTCCGTATGTGGACAACCGCCCGCTGCTGGTGGCCGGCAAACCCGAAGTGCGCCGGTATCATTGCCGGTACTCCAGAAGGATCAGGAGACCGGCGTCCCCAGCGAGGATGTCATCGTGACGGCCACACCATAACCAAGAAAAACAACCAGAGCAATTATGAGTGATATTCATACCGCAGCACGAGATGGCGACTTGGATCAAGTAAAGGCTTTGATCAATGGCAGTCCTGATCTTGTATTTAGCAAAGACAGCGACGGATGGACGCCTTTGCACTGGGCGGCAATTAAGAGTCACAAGGATATGGTGGCCTTGCTGCTGGCCAATAAAGCCGAGGTCAATGCTAAAAACAAGAAGGGCCGCACGGCGCTTTTCGAGGCTGCTTCCAAGGTTCAATACGGCGGCACTGCGCTCGAGCGTAATGCTTCAAAAGGCGCTATCATTCATGCCTTGATTGCCGCTGGTGCGGACGTGAATGCTAAGGACGAGGATGGGGTCACGCCGCTTATGGAGGCAGCTCACACTGGCCATGCAGACGCTGTCAAGGCACTGCTCGCCGCCCACGCTGATGTGAACGCAAAGACAGGTGAAAAATACAGCCGCCCCGAAACGCCGCTGTCAAAGGCTGCGTATGAGGGTGACTTTGATAGCGTCACGGCCCTGATTGCTGCAGGCGCAGAAGTGCATACAGGTCAACCACTCTTACGTGCTTGTTGGAGCAACGATGCCAAAGTAGATATTCTCAAAGCCCTGATCGCCGCTGGAGCTGACCTGAACGAGGAGGCAGGGGACGGCGGTACACCACTCATTTATGCTGCTAAATTGGGCAAAAAAGTTATCGTCAAGTTCCTTATCGACGCAGGCGCGGGGGTGAATGCGAAAAACAACGAGGGTTGGACAGCACTCATGCTAGTTGCTCAAGATGGCGACGTGGATAACGTCCAGGCCCTTATCGCCGCTGGCGCGAATGTTAATACGAAGGGTCCCAGAGGATTCACGGCACTTGCGTGGGCTAAAGATCGCAAACAAGCCGACGTAGTCGCAATATTGGAATCGGCCGGAGCGAAAGATTAGCTGGGCATGAAACCGTAAATCAATACCACGGACAACTTTTATGTCTATCAAGTGCCTATTGGGTTGCCATCTCTGGGACGGCTGCAAGTGTGGCATGTGTGGCAAGACACGGGGTGAGGCGCACAACTGGTCGAAGGACTGTGAACAATGCAGTCGCTGCGGCAAAACGCGTCCCGGTGCACACAAGTGGGAAGGCTGCAAGTGTAGTCGTTGCGGCAAGACTCGGGATGAGAATCACGACTGGAGCACGGACTGCGAGAAATGCAGTTGTTGCGGCAAAACACGGCCCGGTGCACACAAGTGGGACGGGTGCAAATGTGGAGCGTGTGGCAATACACGGGATGATTGGCACAACTGGAGCACGGACTGCGAGCAATGCAGTTGCTGCGGCAAAACGCGCCTAGGTGCGCACAAGTGGGACGGATGCATGTGCAGCGACTGCGGCAAGACTCGGGATGAGAACCACGACTGGAGCAAGGACTGTGAGATTTGCAGTCGCTGTGGCAAAACGCGCTCGGATAAACATATTTGGAACGTTTGCAAATGTTCCGTCTGTGGTACAACTCGTGATAATTTGCACGACTGGGGCAACGACTGTGAGCAATGCAGCCGGTGCGGCAAATCGCGGAATAATGCGCACGACTGGGGCAACGACTGTGAGCAATGCAGCCGGTGCGGCAAATCGCGGAATAATGCGCACGACTGGGGCAAGGACTGTGAGCAATGCAGTCGGTGCGGCAAGTCGCGAAATAATGCGCACAAGTGGGACGATTTCGAGTGCGGCAGGTGTCACAAGAAGATAAAGGTAGATTGGCAAGACTATGTGATGAGCAGTCTAATTGACATGTCGACCGGCAAAGGTTGGGTTATACGCCACAGATTTGGCAATAAATACTCCTACCTAAATATTCCACAGGGAATCTACCTAAAGAATCCAGCAAGAGCCTTCGTGGACGACCCGGAACATGCAACGATTTTTTATGAGGTGTATGCAAAGTATCTTGTGAAAGAGACTGCGAAGTCTGGTACCATGGGTGAGGCAGTCCCACGCAAGCAAGCTATTAAAGATCACAGGGCTAGATAATGTCCATTCGTTTCTGATAGACGAAACAATACAACCAAGCACCAAAGAAAGAACCAAAACACTATGGAACCTGAAGTTAAGTATGTCGTCCAGCTCACGACCCCCGGTTATCCGGTTCCTCTCTTGCTCGACACTGTTTGTTCTTCACTAGACACAAAACAAAAGATTTCCGAAAAGGTGTGGGGCATGTCTGTAGCTGAAGCTGCGCATTTCCCAAAAGAAGTTGCAGAGAAACTTGCCGCTGAAGCTAACGCGAATGGTGCCAAAGAATCTCTGTTTAAGGCTATCCCTGCCAAATAAGCCGCGTATAAAAAATAACGGAACTCCGTAAATAAAACGTAAACGGGGTCGAGCCTTGATTTCGCACCTTGGATAAAGTAAAGGCTTTGATCAATGGCAGTCCTGATTTGGTTTTCAGCAAAAACAAGGACGGCTGTGAATGCGAAGGGGACCAGAGGATTCACGGCCCCTGCATGGGCTAAAGATCGCAAGCACGCCGACATTGTCGCGGCACTGAAAGCGGCGGGAGCGAAAGACTAGCAGTCCCGACTTAAATTCCTCTGGAGACCGACATGCACGCAGCAACAAAGTGTCGCTCCGCCGACGTACCGAGCTTCACGCCCGGGCTTCGGTGACCAACCAGTGGGTGCGCTCGCTAGAAGCGCGGCGCAAGGCCAGAGCCGAGACCGCAAACAGCACCATGAATCCCCAGTCGCCGATCACGGTGCCGCGTAGGAACGGGAGACCGGCGGCGTAGCAATCCATCAAACCAGAAAAAGTCTTCGCATACGGTGCGTTCGCCAAACTCATGCCAAAGAGCCATACGGCGAAATTGCTAATCAGGAAAAACAGGAACGGCGTGGCGATCACAGCGCCGATTTTGCTGCCGAGCTTCCGGTCACGCGCCCACAGGCCGAGCAGGCCAATCAGCAGGAATGCGCCATAGTCGAACGCGCGGGGCCAGTAGATCATCGGGTAGCCCATCCAGACGTTGAGCAGCACATCCGTCACGGCCAGCACGGCCAGCGGCACCCACAACGCGTAGCGCCGTCCCATGTACATGCCCCCGAGCAGGGCCATGGCGCCCACCGGGGCGATGTTCCACCAGTGGAATCCATGCGCTGCCAACCGGAATATCCCGGCGGCCACGACCATCAAAATTGCTAAAATCATAAGTGCGTTCTCCGAGTAAACCTGTGTCGATTCTGGGGGTGCTGCACATGAAAATCAACCCGAAAAGAGTCTGTGTCAACCGCTTGCATCTGACCCATTAGCGCCTGCAGGCAAGCTGTGGTACGGTAGCGTCGTGGTTCCAAGCGAACAGGCCTATAGCAGACTCCAGCGCCGTGTGGATCGGCTCTGTTTCCTGATCGTGGCGACCGATATTTCCGAGCGCGATATCAACATCGAACGCCTGTTTCTGCGCACCGAGGCTGCCCGCCTGTTTCCCGACCGGTTCCGTTTTTATGAGATGCTCTATGAGAGCCGGTTCCGCCGGTTGATCGACCAGTTCCGCCACAAATCGTAGGTGGGCGTCCTACGGGGCGATAAACTTGCTCAATCCCTCCGCTACGGCGTCGGCGTATTCGCGGAAAATGCTCTTCCTGGGGACTCCGTCGACGGCGCGGGTGCCCTCGTAATCGCCAAGCTGGATGCGCTCATACACGACCCGGTTATTCTGGTAGTACGGCTCCAGGAATACCACCGGGCCGTTGACCAATCGGTTCGCGGCAAGGTTGCGGGCAAACACGTACGGGTTGTCGCCGATGTGAATCGCCCCACTCGACGGACCGTATTCGACGGGCGGAAGTTGGGTGGCCTCGGCCATGGCAGACGCGATGGACTCGGCTACCGTTTGTTCGACTGGATGAGAGCGCTCCAACAACTTGGAAAACAATCTCAGCTTCTGGTCGTCATTCTTCAACTCCGAGGCGAGATAGTCGCCATGCACGAAAACGACCAGACGATTGTCCTCCACCAGGTTCTGGCATTCGTCCCATTCGGCCGCGTTGACATGCAGACAGATGGTGAGATCGGGTTTGATTTTCTCGTTGAGCAGGTTGGCACGAGCGGCAATCTCGGAGCTGCGGTAGAAGAGAATCTCCGCCCGTTTGCGAACCGCGTCAACGCGCCCGGCGTCGCGTTCCAGCGGGGGAAACGCCTCGAATCGGCTGAGTGGCGTTTCTCGTTCGGCCTGGACCCGAAAATCTTCGGGGCGTTTATCGGTGACCGGCTCGAAGTTGTTCTTTGTCAGGAACACCTCGGCTCCCCGGGCTTCGAGCCGGGTCTTGAGCAATCGCGCCACCGTGAGCGTCAGGACGGCTTCCTGAACTGGACGGTCCTTGCCCCGCTGGAAGAAGCGTTCCTCCATGCGCGCCCACTCGCCACCGATGTGGCCGGGATCGAGCGCGATCCGCTTGAAGGACAACGGGCGGGGGATGAGGGACGAAGCCGAAGATGAGAAGCGCAGCGTAAACAGGACATTGGTTCTGTCGGGCGTGGAAAACACGGTGACGGTGTTTGTGCCAAAGGTCAGGTAATTGGTGAGCGTACCCGAGGGGCAATAGACGCGAGAAAGTAGCGCCTCAAACTCGGTGCGGGAAATCGTCTGTTGATAGCGTTCCAGTGCCGACCAATCAGCCGCGCAAATCGTTGCGCTCCATATGGTTGCCGCGAGGACGACCGTGGGCAGGCTCCGGTTCATTCGGCAGGGCTCCATTGAAGGATTTCGTTGATTTCGTCGAAACAGTGGATCTCTTCCGACGAGAAGTAGCGGTCGCGGTCGAGCGCATCGAGTTCCTCGTGCATGTCCAACTCGGTACAATCGCGGGCGTAGTGGTGGGTGGCGTTGAGTTTGCGGATGCGCGCCGCGCTGATGGCGTCGAGGAGATCGTAGTAGGCGCCGGTTTCTTCGTCTTCGACCACCGGCAGCGCGAAGAATTGCCCGCCGGCGATGTCGGGATCATCCTCAGCAATGGGGGCGAGTCGGACGCGTTCGTCATCCAACTCGGATTCGAGCTGGAAGAACTGGAAGGCGCCGTCCAGAAGGCGACGGCCAAGGCCGTAGGCTTGATACTCGTTCCATGCTTCCGACAGATACGCGACCTGGCGTGGATCGAGGAGGCCGCGACCTCCTTCACCCCAATAGATGTCCTCACTGGATTCCGCGATCCACCAGTTCATATCGTCGCCGAGGCGGGCGACGATCCAGTTCGGCGCAATTGGTTTTGCTTTCGCCATATGACAGGGGGAATCTTGCCAAAACTGCTTTACATTTGGCAACGCCCATCGCCAGAATTCATGTCATGGCGAATGTGTTGGAGTACCTCGGCAAGCGACCGCAGATCGGCGCGGGTGTGTTCCTCGCTGACAGCGCACGGGTAATCGGCGACACCGAGATCGGCGAGCACTCGAGCATCTGGTTCGGCAGTGTCCTGCGCGGGGACATCAACCGCGTTGTGATCGGCCATCATACCAACATCCAGGACAACAGCGTGTGCCACGTGGCCGACCAATTTGCCTGTGGGGTGGGTAATTACGTGACGGTCGGCCACCACGTGATTCTGCACGGATGCACCGTGGGTGACGAGGTGTTGGTGGGAATGGGGGCCGTATTGATGAATGGCGTTGTGGTGGGCAAGCAAAGCATTATCGGCGCGGCCGCGCTGTTGACCGAGGGGTTGCAAGTGCCGCCGGGTTCGCTGGTGTACGGGTCCCCCGCCAGGGTGGTGAGCCAGCTCGGGCCGACGGAGCGGGACCAGATCAAAGGTTGGGCGGAAAAGTACTGCCGGTTGGCGGGCCATTACCTCGGCGTCGTGAGGTGACCACCCCACTTACGAGCCAGAGGGGATCTGGTCTGCTTCCGCGACGCGCACGCTGGTCGTCGCATCGTTATTGGCGGTACGGATCTGAATCTGGTCGCCCTCCTCCGTGCGGGAGGCATCGATCGCCCCGACGGGAACCTCCAGAACGTAGACGGATTTCTTGACCGCACAGGTACGGTAGGGGGGCAGGGCCTTGATGGCCCGAATCACATGCAGATCCTTGTCGAGAAAGAGCACGTCAATGGGAAAGCGCATCCCAAACGTGTGAATGCCGTAGCACCGATCCAGCAGCAACCCTTCTCCCCTGTCAAATCGTCCACGGTTCAACAACCCGACCATGCGTTTGAGCACCGTATTGGCGAAGTGGCATCTGTCCGAGACCACGGTCTTTTGGGTGGCGTTGACCAATACCATGACGCTTCGCCGTTTATTGCCCCAACTGGTTGTACACGCTGACCAGCGCGGGGCCAAGCAGCACAATGAATAGCGCCGGGAAAATGAAAAATACGAGCGGAAAGACGATCTTGATGGGCGCCTTCATCGCCTGCTCCTGGGCGCGTTGACGGCGGCGCGTGCGAATGGAATCGGCCTGGATGCGCAGCGTGTTGGTAATGCTGCCGCCCAAACGGCTGGCATGCACGACGGCGGTGATGAACGTCTTCAGGTCGTCGACTCCGGTGCGATTGCCGAGGTCATCCAGCGCTTCCAAACGCGGTTTTCCCAAACGAATCTCGTTGAGCGTCTTGGAAAACTCCTCGGCCAGAGGCCCCTTGATCTTGCGCATCGTGTATCCGACGGCGGCGTCAAAGCCCATACCAGCTTCCACGCTGATCGACAAGATGTCGATCGAGTACGGCAGGTTGATCAAGATTTGTTCCTGACGGATCCGCACTTTTCGGCTCAACACAAATTGTGGCAGGATGTACCCAGCCAAGGCGCCAATCAACAAGTAGGCGACGTTCCACGGATCCGTATATTTGAAATCGCCCCCGGGCGTGGTCCCCAGCGCCAGAATCATCAGGAACATCAGAATCACACAGCCCGCCGCGCTAAACCAACACAGCCCGATCAATTGCACGGCGGTCACGCGCGGAAACAAGCCCGCCATGACGAGCTTCTTTTGCGTGCGTTCGGCCACCTCTGCCGGTGTGTATCCGCGGAACAATCTCGCCACGGAATCGCCGAGGGGCAACAGCACGCGCTGGAAAAAAGGCTTCGCCAATTCTTCTTCCGGCGTCTCGACATCGGCCGTCATGACTCGTTCGATACGCTTTTCGACGGCGAACCGGGAGGAGGTACGGTAAAAGCCGACACCGCCCAGAATGACGGCAGCGAAGATTGCGAGTATGGCGAAGACAAGCATGAGTTACACCTTGATGTTAATCACCCGGTAAATGATGTAGGCGCCCACCAACTGAAGGCACACGCCGACAACCAGTAACACCTCACCCAACGTGACATTGTACCCCCAAAGGTGTCCAATAATGGGGGGACCCACCATCGACCCGAAATAGTCGGGGGCATACAACAATAAAATCCCCACCACCGCAAACGGCAGCAAACCAACGACCAAGCCCGAGAGCTTGCCCTGAGTGGTCAACACCCGCACGTCGCCCTGAATGCGCAACCGCTCGCGGATTGTCTCGGCGACCTTCTCCATGATTTCGGTCAGGTTTCCGCCGACGTCCTTCTGTACCAGATACGCGCCAATAACGATGTCCAGATCCTGGCTGTTCACGCGACGGCCGAGGTTCAACAGCGCGTCATCGACGGTCACGCCAAGGTTGATTTCTCGCAACAGGCGGTTCAATTCCTTCGAAATCGGATCGCTCATTTCCTTGGCGACGAGTTCCAAACCCTTGACAAACCCGTAGCCCGACCGCAAGGAATTCGTGAGCAGCATCAGCGCGTCAGCCAACTGTTTGACGAATTTGGCGCGGCGGCGCTTTTGATGCGAGCGGACCACGAACCCCGGGATGGCAAAGCCGCCGCACGCGAGAATAATCCCGCTGTGCAGGTAGCCGAAGGTGTAACGACCGACCAGGTACCCGAAACATGCCAGGACCGCCCGCAACAACAGATACTCAGATGGACGCATCGGAATGTCCGCGCGCGCGAGTTCGTCTTCCAAGTGGCTCATGTACCCTGCGCCCAGGAGCATGCGAAACAGCCGGGGAACCTGACCGGACTGTCGCAACTCCGCCTGGGTTGTTCGGGCGGCTTCCTCCTCGATGGTCGCGTACGTCTCCAACCGCTCGGCGAGGATTGTCCGCCGCCGCGTCGCGCGCAAGTACAGGCCGTAGCCGAGCAACCCGCAGGCCGCCACGGCGAGAAACACGATGAGGAGGAGGCTGTTGTCCATACTACCGAACCTCACTTGTTCTCTTGAAGATTTCCGGCGGCAAATGCATTCCGGCGGCGTTGAACCGGTCAACGAACTTCGGGACCATGCCGGTGGCCTGCATTGTTCCCAAAACCTTGCCCCCCTCACCGATGCCCTTTTGCTGGTAGGCGAAGAGGTCCTGCAACACGATGACGTTGCCTTCCATGCCCTGAACTTCGCTCACACTAATGACCTTGCGACTGCCGTCGCTCAGACGGCCGATCTGCACAATCAGGTGAATGGCCGCGGCCACCTGCTCGCGGATCGCGCGGGAAGGCAGTTCCATCCCCGCCATCATCACCATGGTTTCGAGACGGGCCAGCGCGTCACGGGGGCTGTTGGAGTGAATCGTGGAAATGGAACCTTCATGGCCGGTGTTCATGGCCTGCAACATGTCCAGCGCCTCCCCGCCACGCACTTCGCCGACCACGATGCGGTCGGGGCGCATACGCAGACAGTTGCGCACGAGATCGCGAATCTTGACTTCCCCCTTGCCTTCGATGTTGGGCGGGCGCGCTTCCAACCGCACGACGTGTGGTTGGTGCAGTTTCAATTCCGCGGCGTCCTCGACGGTCACCACGCGTTCGCCTTCAGGAATAAACGAGGAAAGCACGTTCAGCAGCGTCGTCTTGCCGGCACCGGAACCGCCGGAGACCAGGATGTTCAGTTTGACTTTCACGCACGCAGCCAGAAATGCCGCCATGCCCTGGGTCATCGTGCCGAAGCCGATGAGGTCTTCGACGGTGTAGGGGTCAACCGAGAATTTACGGATCGTCAACACCGGCCCGTTCAGCGACAGCGGGTGGATGATGGCGTTGACACGGGAGCCGTCGGGAAGGCGCGCGTCGACCATCGGGCTGGACTCGTCCACGCGGCGGCCGAGCGGGGTGACAATCTTGTCAATGACGTGACGAATATGTTCGAAGTCTCGAAACTGAATGTCCGTCAATTCCAGTTTCCCAAAACGCTCGCAGTACACCTGATCGGGTCGGTTGACCATGACTTCGGTAACGGTCGGATCGCGCAGAAGCGGCTCAATCGGACCGAAGCCGAGGATTTCGTCGGCCATGTCGGAGACAAGCCGGTTGCGCATCTGGCGCGAGAACGGCAATTTCTCCGAGCGGAGTTTTTCTTCGACGAGCTCTTCGACGCGGCGGCGTAACAGCGATTCATCCCCTTTTTCGAGCAGCTTCTGGTCGATATTCTGGACCAGATACGCCAAGATCGCATTCTTGGACTCCGCATATAACTGCGCACTGATTTCCGGGGTAGTCGCCATAATATGCCACGCTTTGTTCTAACTGACTTTCATTGCAGGAACGAAAACCACTTCCCTGTCCGTTTCTTCTCGAGGGAGGCGCCCGGCGCCATGGCCTCGGCCAGCCCCAACAGCGCCTTGGTCACCGGCTTGTTTGGACTGGAGTTGACGAAAGGCTGTCCCAGGTTCACCGAGGAACCCACGAGCGCGTCATCGCTCGGGATTTGAGCCGTCACCGGAAACTCCAGAATCGTCTCAACCTCCGTCGAAGAGATTTCTTTCGAGGTGGTCGTCCGATTGACGATGACGCGGATTTTTTCTTTCGGGTAGTTGGCGGCCAGCAGGTTCTTCAAATACAACTTGCCGTCGCGCAGACGCGGCAGATCCATGCCCACCACCACAAGGATCAGGTCCGAGTAATCCATGGCGGCGAGAGTCGATTCCAAATTGGCGTAGCCCGTATCGACAATGATATATTCGTAATGTTCCCGAAGCGCTTCCAGGATGCTTTGCACCATGTAGCGGGAAAGCGTCGATCCATCGAATGTCCCGGTCAATGGCGCGGGCAAGACCGACACGCCGGTCGGGTGTTTCGATATGACACTGTCCACAACATCGTAGTCGATGCCCCCGAAGCCGGGAAGGAGGTCGCCGAGTGTCCGTTTCGGTGATATATCCAACAGCATGGCGACATCGCCGCCCCAAAGGTTCAGGTCGACCAGTGCCACCTTCTCGCTGGCCCTGGCCAGCGCGACGGCGAGATTGGTGGCAATCACGGTCTTCCCACAGCCGCCGCGTGGACCAGTGATGGTGACGACCCGACGCTTCGGCGTTTCGGGTTGTGCTGCCGCCGGCGCGGGGGCTGTGGTGCCGGCTCGCTTTGACGTCTTGGACTGAATGGCCGCCACTTTGCGGACTTCTTCAAGCAGACGGTCAGCCGTAATCGGGCGGGTTACGAATTCCCTGATGCCGGCACGCAACATCTTGTGCCAGACTTCCTGACCTTCCGAACCCGTGAGAATGAGGATGACCCCCATCTCAGGCATGTCCGCGTTGATCTGCTCGGCGGCGGCCAGCCCGTTGACCACCGGCAGATCCTCTTTGATGAGGACAATGTCCGGCCGGTGTCGGGTGACAAGTTCCAAACACTCCTTGCCATCCCGCGCTTCACCGACGACCTGAATATCCGATTCGCCAGCCAACTGGCTCTTCAGTTTTTCCCGCTCGCCCAACTCATTCTCGGCGATGATGACGTTGATGTGATCCATGTCTATGGCCTACATCCCCTTGCCGGCACCCCAGCACATTCGATACCGGCAATCCTCCTTCATCACTGTCCCCGATTCTACTCCGCCGGGCGGGCCGGAGAGAAGTTCGCTGATGTATCCGGCGACGAAGCTGCCGCCGGGGCTGTACTCGTCGCCGCCTTCGAAGCATCGCCAACCGGCTTCGCCGATGACGACGGCCCGGACGGCTTTGCATTCTTCACTTTGGACTTGGCTCGCGGTTCGTCGGACGAATCATGATAGGGGAGCCCAAGATGATCGGCATTGTGCAGACCCCAGTCGTCCTTCATGGCATCACCATGCCCGCGCTCATCAGCCCTGTCCTCATCACGACGGCCAAGCAAGCCTCCTTTACGCCATGTGGTTACCCACTGCTTCATGGCGGGCGACTGTGCCCCGGTGGCCGCGAGTTCGTCCTTGGAGTCTCTCATTACTTCTGGCGTCATGAAAAACAGGACTTCGCGCTTGGCCTGATCGAACTGCTTGTCGCGAAACAGCGCGCCGAGCACCGGAATGTCACCCAGCCAGGGCAACTTCCGCAGAACGTCCTTGTTGACGTTGTTCTCCAGCAATCCACCGATAACGATCGTCTGTCCATCGTTGACCTGCAGGACGGTGTCGGCAGATTTGGAACTGATGATGGGGATCCCGCTGATACTGGTTCCGGTGAGCTGGCTGACTTCCGCATGAATGGTCGTGTTGATGCGGTTTTCGCTGTCAGCCACCGGCTTGACCTTCATGCGTACGCCGACATCTTTGAATTCCACGGTGAACGATTGCGGCAACTGTTCCACAATCGGAATCTCCGACCCGACCAGAAAGCTTGCTTCCTTGCCGCTGAACGTAACCAACGTAGGCTCGGAAAGCAATCTCGCATAACTCTTGGAGATCAACACATCCAGAATCACGTCCATGGTGACGGTAGTGGGCTGGAACGTAGTTCCGGGCGATCCGAATTCGCTCGCGGTGGGAATGAAGCCGCTCATAATGGAGCCACCGCCAACGTATTGCATAGCGTACTGCACCTGACCATCAGGTCCAAACCACTGAAATCCAACGTTCTTGATGGCTTCCGTATCCACTTCCGCAATTCGGGTCCGCACCTTGATTTGGCGGGGCTTCGCGATCTCGAGCAGATTCACGATCTGGGGCTTGTAGGCGGTGGCGACCTGCACAGCGCGTTGCGCCGCCAGTTCATCCTCCACCTTGCCGTCGAGCACCAACGAATCGCCAATGGCCCGCACGGTAATGTTCGAGTTCCCAATCATCTCACGAATGGTCAGCGCCGCGGCGTCGTTGACCACTTCGATGCGGGTCAACTGGGTCGGTGAACCGTCGTTCTTGACGATCGTCAAGCTGGTGACACCAGCCTTCTTGCCGATGATACTAAGTTCCTTGTCTGAAAGAGGCACCACATCCGCGCACAGGGGGTCGGCAATGGCGACTTTTGCGATATTCTCGCCGGGAATCGTGACCGCCTCGCCGACGCCCACCCGAATGCTCTGCTGAGCCTGTGCGTACGGGACCGAGAACAGTCCGAGGGCCAATACTAGCATGATCATCCCCACTACCGCGCTCCATTGGTTCTTCTTCATCTTTATGTGTCCTTTCGATGTGTCCTTCTTGTTTCGAAATTCTTACAGGCAGTTCCTATTGTGTCGGCACCGTCTGCTCTTGCGTGCCGCGATAAATCTGGATTTCCGACCCATGACGGTTCGATGGGGAAATGATTTGAATCGGCGTGGACTGTGAATCCGGACTTCGGGGGGGCACCTCAAATGTCTTCGACCCCTGAATATCGCGCACGGTGACACCCTGGCTGACAATGACATTCTTGTCTGAAGGAGAGCGTAGCATCACGCGCAGCACGCCCGCCCGATCAGCGGCCATCAGCAATTCGGCGTCTTCCGGCTTGACCGCGAGCGTCATCGAGCTATTGGCGCCCTGCGTACCCTGGGTGTTCGTTTCGCCTTTATTGACGGCCAGTATAAGAACGTTCTGAAGCACCAACCGCGTTGTTTCCTGATGTGTAGTGGGTTCAGAATACGTTGCCAGAATATCTACGTGATCCCCGGGTTTAACAGCAGTACCGACCGCGCTGATTTCGCTGGCCGCAATGGCGATGGCCCGCATGCCTTCCGGAATATCATAGGAGATGCTCGGAGTCTGTCCCGCCGCCAAAAGATCCGACGATCGAATCTGCTCCTTAGCCTTGAGTCGTGCGAGCGTAATGCGCCCCTCCACTTCCTTGCGGTCCTGCACGGCTCCGGGGGTGAGAAGATCTTTGGGGTAGGGCATCAATGTAACCATGTCGCCGGTGATCTTGGTTCGCGCGGGAATGTCTTGTCGGGCAACCACGATCGGAATCCAGTGCTCTTTGGCCTGTTTTTCTCGGTTGCTTTCGAGCCGATAGATCATGTAGGCCGCGATCAGCCCTAGGATCACCGCCGCCAGAATAATACCACCAGCACCTGGTTTCTTAGCCATTGAGTCCTCCTTGTTCGACTTTTCGAGCTAAAGCAAGCAAATGCTGTGCCTTCAATAACCAAATTGCAATATCAAAATTGAGAAAGTTGGGAAATTATGGCGCGGTTGAAACCTAAATAGCGGCGTGACAACGATGTTCCTGAGGCGTTGCCGCCAACCGTCCACCCCGTCGAGTCGCGAGCAGTATCCATCGCGGGCGATCCGCCTACGAACCTGATTTTCCACCCCACAGGCCGTCTCTTCACGTACGTAAGCCCGCTAATTAGAGGACTGAATTCGACATTCGCGATGACGCCTTCTACCGCGAGATTCTGACCGGACACAAAAGGCAGCCCGCCAAGATGTGTAGGGGTCACGGTCTGGTGGGGCACCGCTGATTGCCCTGCCAGAAATGTCCCAAAAGAACTGATTGTCGACCCGAACACTCCAAAAATGTTCAACCAAGTACGCCCGATTCACAATCCCAGCTTCATCGAACGAGCGCGGGGAGGCAGCTTCATGTCCACCGGTGCCTTGGAGTGTATTACTCGCAAACCCGGTTGACTATTACAATCAGTGCAAAGAGAACGGCTCCGGGAGTCAAGACGATGCGAGGATTTGGATGACCACTTAAGGCTCATGGATCGATCTGCCAAGCCAAACGGGATCAAGGGCGGTGACAGAAAAACCAAGGGGGGTGAAGAGGTTGCTACCTGCTTCACCCCCACCTTGGGCATGTTTAAGTTGCCAACTTACGGCAAGTTCGCATTCACAGTGGACAACGTGTTGTTGATATGGGTGCCAAGACCCCTCAGAACCACAATGGCCACGACAGCAATGAGCGCCAAAATCAGCGCGTACTCAACCAAACTCTGGCCCTTGCGTGACTTCAGACCGACATACAGTTTTCGGAGAGCGTTCTTCATCTCATTCACCTCCTTCATCTGATTTTCTTTCTATCTACCAACCCGACGAACTTACGTTTGTGGCCACTGATTCGAGCAGCATACGTGCCATCGACCTTGGCCTGACTGATGCATCCCGATTGCGTGTGCCGGAACATTTGCGCAACATACTATTCATAAATAGCTTAACCTACACAATTACGCCTTGACCCATGAGGGTCATACTGAACTGAGACAACAGACTACTGTCATTCCTGACCAATGATGTGGACATGTCATGATAAAGTGTTCAGTTCTTGGACGCTTTTTCTTAACTGCATGTCTACTGCGTCTCACCCGCGCGAATTCATGTCGCTACTCTGCAATCGGCCACATGGTTAGGGTCCAACCTCCACTGCTGCAGATGGCATGAAATAAAGGTTGTCGCCGACATTTGTCGCGGATTTCAAGCCTGCCGGTGAAATATGGGCGGAGAAGACTGCGATATTCTCGTGAGGTGGCACAAGGAGGAGAACTCCCCGCTTGCCCCGTAAGTTCAGCTTCTCCACGAATTCGAGCCGGCCATCTCGTACTCGCCACATCCACTTGCCTGGCGGATGCAAAATTGTGGAATCTGCCGCCATCTGGTATTGTTCGTACTCGGGCAAGTAAAGTTGGAATATCCTGATTCCGTATAAATAGAACTCTTCGGCATGGCAAATGACGACTTCGTTGGGTGAGCACGATTTTCGGACTGTCGCATCGATTCGCGAGATGTCGGCGTCATGGGCGGCGATCTCATGAGCGGTTCGCGCCATCTCAAAGAAAACACGGTTCCACAGTGCTGGCCAGGCGACAAACGAAATCACGTTCACGGCGCCAATGGCGGCAATCACTGCCGATCTGCGTCTGGAGTTCTTCAGGCTGGCGACCACAACCGCTGTCAGTAAGAACATCGCCGGCAGATAGCTCAGCACGTAGCCCGGTTGCTTCGTGAATCCGATGACCGTCTCGAAGATCACCATGGGCACGACCCATACCGCCAACACTTGTAGTGCGAGCGCATGTTGACAATCCCACTGCCGTTTCTGCTCGTGCGACATCCGAATCGCGCGATGGAGAAGCGCTCCCACCAACACCACGGCGGCGAGCATCAGGCCATTCAAGCAGAACCCCGCTGCATTCGCCACGTTGACGAGAAACGAATCCCAACCATGCCCCCAGAACGTCGCCGATGCATTGAACGCGGCATGGAGCCGCGCAATTGCGAGATATGTCCGCAGGCCACCGGACATGCGCAGCATTGGCACGAACCACACGAACCCCAGTCCGGTAGCAGCAATGACTGCCACCGCCAACTTGGCCACCCGCGCACGTTTAAACCGCCAAAACGCAAACAGAACGAGCGGGACCAGTTCCGGCACGCTCTGCTGCCGAACGCCACCCAAGACCGCCAACAGTGACCCGACCGCCAGGGCGTCCCGCCACGTGCCTCCGCGCTGCATGGCCAACCACAACACCAGCACAATCATGCAGACCAGGAAACTGTCCACGACGTACGTTAGTGCCACACAGCTGTGAAACCACACCTGCGGACTCGTCAACGCCATCACGGCGGCCGCCGCGCCCGCCCACCGTCCGAACATCCTTGTTGCCAGCAGATAGAGCACTGATGGCAACGCGCTGCCGAACACGACACTGATCCACACCAGACTCGCATGAGGATCTCCCACCCAATGGTTCACCAGTCGACCCAGCATCACATACAGGAAATACCCCGGTGCGTGCGGCTGGCTCAGCCGAAGATCGAATTCGCGGATCGCCAGGGCGAATTGCGCACTGTCCCAGTGGTAGGCGAAGTGACTGCGAAACGGGATTCGCATTGCCAGCGCGACGAGAAACAGGGCCGCCGCGATGCTTCTGTCGCGTTGCGGAAGTCGCGTCGCGTTCATCGTGTTGTGGGTTGTCCCATTCATCACTGCTTGGAATCCGCCACGACTTCCGGCAAACCGAATCCGAGCAGGGTGGCAAGCCCCAACGCCCCATACATCGGCAGGTAGTTCAGGAGCAATTTCACGTATATATGTCGATCCAGCCATCCTCCTTCCCAGACGCTCGAAAAGTTGCATAGGTTGTTCAACAACAACCACACCGCCCCAATCCACGCCAGGCGAAAGGCCGAGAGGAACCGCCGCCAACGCATAACAGCGACGACAAACGGGAAAATTAGCAGCACATAATAATGGCCCCACACTGTGGGACTGCCCAGCAACATGGCGGTGCACAAAAATCCGAACTCGGCGGCTGGTCCCAGCCGCGCCCAGATGCACCACACGTAAGCCGCGGCCACGATGCTCATCCCCACCACTGCGCCCACGCACCACCACGCCCTCGCTGTTTGGGGAGAAGGAACGAACGCGTACCGCGCATATCCGAAATTGGTCACAAGCGACGGCGCGGAAAAATTGAACGTCTTGTTGTTCACGAGCGCAACCGCGAGCGGCACACCTCGCTGAAAAAAATCCAGCCAAAGATGCCACCCCGATGCGACGACGGCCAACCCGACGCACAACACGACCACCAAGCTCCGCAGCGCGCGATCACGGATTCCCGCGCCGCCGCGCCACAGGAACCACGGCAACAGAATGAACGGATACAGTTTCAAGAGTCCCGCGATCGCCGCCGCCAGACACGCGAGCACGTTCCGACCCGTCCGGTGCCACGCGAATGCCGTTAACAGAATCGCCCCCAATAACAATTGCACTTGCGAATAGTAGAAGTGCCAGTACACGGGCGCTGACGCTATTGCGCCCAACCACACCAACCGCGTTGCCCGCGGGGTGAGTCGCCCCCGGAACTGTTGACATGTCAGCCACAGGATCCAGGCCAGACACACAACCTCGAAACCAACCCAGACCACAAACGCGGGCTGGGGCGGAAGCCACGCAACGCCGGCAAACAACCATGTCATCACAGGGGTATTCGCATCCACAACCACTCCCGTTCGGTCGTCGCGGAAGAACCCGTACTGTCGATACAACGGGCCGGGCGCCGCGCGGTAGGGGTTGCCCCCCTCCAACAGCACTCGGCCGGAGAGATAGTAATGCGCAAAATCATTTTCCCGCGCCCGGGTCGGCAGGATCGCTATCGTGCCCGCGGCACAAATCAGGGCCAGAAACGCTGCGGCGCAATCCCACATTCGGCTCTGCCCCAACTGCCTCAACCAGTTCCTCGTTTCCCTCACACGCTTCCCTGCACTAACAGAGTTGCGGAGGCTATTCGAGTTCAAACTACAAGATTCCGGGCCGAACTGCGGCGCTATGACAAACTGCGGTTGCGCGAACCGTATTCCGGTCAGTTTCACACGATGGAGGGGACGGGTGTCACACGCTTCTGTACTCCAGCAGATTTCTTGCAGTGCCTCCGGTCCAAACGTTGCCAGCCCGGCGACGATGACTTGAAAAGCTCTGGACTCGACCGCTTTGCCGGCATAAGAGTGCGGTGATGATTTCTCGCCGGATAGCGTACAGTCTGGCCGCGTCGCTCCTGGCGGTAATGGCCGCGCTCATGCTTACGGCCATGCGAGAGGAGACTGCGACAGTCGACGAGACGGTGTTCCTGGGTGCCGGCTACAGCTACTGGCTGGGCCATGGCTTCCAGTTCAACCCGGAACATCCGCCACTCGCCCAACTATGGAGTGCCTTGCCATTGCGAATCAGCGGCGCAGCGCTTTCTCCGAAGGCGAGCCAGTTGCTCGGGGATCATCTTGATTTTTCGAACGCTGCGCGGTGGGACTATAGCGCACTCCCCATGAGCGAGGCGTTTCCCAAGGGCCGCGATTTCTATTATTGGCCCCGCCTTGAAGCGGAACTGTTTGGTCACAGTCTGGTGTATGGAGGCGGAAATGATGCGGAACACCTGCTGTTCTGTGGGCGATTGATGCAGGTGGTCATCACGCTCGTGACCGGCTGGGTCATCTTCGCGTGGGCAAGATCGCTCAGCAACGAACTCGGCGGCTTGCTGGCCTTGGTCACCTGGGTTTTCAATCCAATTGCTCTGGCCTATGGCCACTTGATCCTGACCGACCCCGCCATCGCGCTGCTCTTTCCGCTGACCATCTGGATGTATTCGCGGTTTTTGCAGACCCCAAACGGACGCACAATGTCCATGGCTGGCCTCGCGTTCGGTGGCGCATTACTGGCCAAGTTCACCGCCATCCTTTTGTTTCCAGTGTTGGCCGCGCTCACCCTCATGTCCCGGCGGCAGCTCGCCAGTCACGCGCACCCCACGCGCTTCTTCGGTTATCTGCTCGGTTTCGCCGCCATCGCTTGGGCAATGATACTCATGGTTTACGCCCCCGGATTCTCGCCGCCTCCCGCCATCAGTCCGCAGCGGGCGGAACTTCTGAATGTACCTGCCTGGTTTTGTGCGCTACGCCCCGTGTTGATTCCTTCTCCGTTCTTCAAAGGTTTGGCGATCTTTCTGGCGCATGCGTCCTCTGGCCACGAAGCGTATTTGTGTGGACAATGGTCGATGAGCGGATGGTGGTACTACTATCCGGCGGCGCTGTGGTTCAAGCTGCCCATTCCGCTTCTGCTGGCCGCCGCGCTGGCGTTGTCGGCGGCCGTGCGTCGGCTCCCGTGCGGGCCGCTGCTTCAAGCAGCGCCACTCATTGGTGCGCTGCTGTACCTGACCCTGGCGATGGTGAACAAGGTCGACATCGGCGTCCGTCATCTGTTGCCAATGTTTCCAATGCTGAGCGTCGTAATCGGCATCGAAGCGGCACAAGCGCGGCGCCCGGCCCAGATTGTTAGCTCACTGCTGGTTGTTTGGCTCGCCATACTTATGGCGTTGGCACACCCGTTTTACATCCAGTATTTTAATGAATTCGCCGGTGGCTCAAAGAATGGCTATCAATACCTTCTCGATTCAAATCTGGATTGGGGCCAGGACGTGAAACGACTGAAGCGTTTCCTCGACAACCGGCATATCACGCACATTTACATCAACTACTTCCATTCCCTCGCTGCCGTTGAGTATTACCAGATTCCACACACCTACGTTGATCCGGATCGCGCGCAGGAAATCCACGAGGGCTACCTCATCGTCAGCGCCACGCACCTGATGCGGCCGGAATGGGCCTGGCTTCGTCAGCAGCACCAGCCCGTTGCCTGTATTGCCTACACCCTGTTTGTCTACCGCCTGCCCTGAAGTTCGATCACGGCCTTTCGGAGGCAAACCGTTCAGCACTCTTCTCGCGCGCATGTTCTTCGCGTTGCCAAGAAAAAGCAACGCCCACACAACCCATACAGCGGCACGTGGTTCAACATAGATATCAGCACTGGAGACTCTCCCCAGACCGATCTGTCCCTCGGGCCATCGGGAAACGAGCGCCAGCAGGACCACGACGGCTCCCACGTCCAGCAAGCGATTCCGCGCCAGCCACCTCAACCTGGTCATCGTCCGCTCCGCATATTGCCTCCATCACCACATCCACCTCTGCAGTTCGACGTTGAACATTCCCGTGCGGCTCCGTAATCTGCCGCAAATGGCGGCGAACGGAAATGTTCCCGAGACAGAGCCACACCCGCAGCCAGGCTCCGGCCCGGTGTCCTACGGTGGTGTCTTGCCGTGGGTGATGCCGTCATTGACGCAATGGTTGTGGCTGGTCATCCTACTCGTCCTCATCGCCAATCCCTGGCGCACGATGATGGCCTCCAGCGACGGCGATACCTGCTTGCACTGGCGCATCGGGAAATACATGCTGGAGACCGGCCGCATCACCCGCACAGACGTGTTTTCGCACACGCGCTTCGGCCAGCCGATCATCTCCAAGGAATGGCTGTCGGAAATCATCTTTGCCCTGGCCGGCCGGGTGTGGGGATTATACGGGTTGTGCGTCGTGACCGCGCTGTTGATCGCCACGACGTTCGCCCTGCTGCATCGGCAACTGGTGCGCGAAACCGGCAATCACGCGGTGGCGATGTTGGTGGCGTTTATTGCCGCGTGGGCCGCCTGCACGCATTGGCTGGCGCGCCCGCACGCATTTAGTTTTCTCCTGGCGGTGCTATGGTCCGACGCCCTGCGTCGTTTCGAACACGGCGAATCGGCCCGTGGCCTGCTCATCAGGCTCGGGGTCCTGACGCTTCTGTGGGTCAATCTGCACGGCGGCTACCTGGCGGGTTTCATCACGCTGGGCATCTTCTGGCTCGGCACGGTGATCGAACTGGTATTGGCTCGTGCCGACCAAACCCGATCAAGTGTTGCGCGACAGAAGCTAAAAGTGTTCACCGTCGCGATCGTGCTTTGTGGACTCGTCTCGCTCCTCAATCCGAGCGGCGCTCAACTCCACGTTCATAACCTTCACTTCCTTCGCTCGGAGTATCTCACCAACTGGCTCGCCGAATACGCCTCGTCCGATTTTCATGCATTCGACTCGCACGGGTTTCTGGTCTGGCTGGCGCTGACGTTTCTGACGCTGGCGCTAGCGCGCCCGCGCTTGTCGCCAGTGTCCGCCTTGCTGCTGATCGCCTGGACGTATTTCGCGCTGTATGCCGTGCGCAATATCCCGCTGGCGGTCATTTTTGTAGCACCCGTCCTCGCGACCGCGCTGGCGGACGCCGTGCCGACGTGGGTGCGACGATTGTCGGACCGGTTGCGCGGCATCCATGAAATATCTCGTGCGGGGTGGCTGGTCGGTGCGGTGGCTGTCGTGGCAATTGTGGCAGGCCCGCACCCAACGGAAATGCCGGCGAAGAAATGGCCGGTGGACGCCGTGGCCTACATCCATCAGCATCCCGACCAGTTCACGGGAAACATGTTCAACTACTATGTCTGGGGCGGCTACCTGTTGTATGCGTTGCCCGAGCACCGCGTGTTCGTGGATGGACGCACCGATTTCTACGGTGAGGCGCTGATTCACCAATACGACGATACTTCTCTGCTGCATACGAATTGGCAGCAGGCCCTCGCACAGTACCACGTGGATTGGACACTGATGCCCGTCGATCACCGCCTGAACCTCGCACTGGCACTGTTGCCGGGCTGGCACTGCGTCTATTCCAACGAAGTGGCCGCCGTGTTTCGCAAGCAACCGTGAATGCCGCCTCGCCCACGCCCGACGCGCGCCCGCCTGCGCGGGTGACGCCATTGCCGCGCGGCGAATGTCCGCGCTGGTCGCTTCCCTCGCTCAGCGCCGCGCTCTGGGTGGTCCTGTTCCTGGGATTGAATTTCACGGGCGCCCGCATCGTGCTCATCAGCGGGGACAGCGATCCG
This sequence comes from Verrucomicrobiia bacterium, assembly GCA_049515295.1. Lineage (GTDB taxonomy): Bacteria > Verrucomicrobiota > Verrucomicrobiia > Palsa-1439 > Palsa-1439 > Palsa-1439. The sequence continues at coordinate 32,638 of JBEKUF010000006.1, forward strand.
GCGCTGCATCGCCGGCTCGGTGACTGGATGATCCAGCACCGAGCGATTGTGCGGGAAGACAATCTGCTTCACACATACCACGGGCCGTCCATGGCCAAGGAATGGCTCAGCGAGGTGGTCTTGGCCGCCGCCGGCCGATACTTCGGATGGAACGGCGTCGTGCTGCTGGCCGCCACACTCATCGCCACCTGCTTTTGGTTGCTTCACCGCCAACTGATCGCAGAGGGTTGCGATGCTGCGATGGCAACTGTCCTCGTCCTGGTGGCGATGCTCGCCTGTTCCATGCACTGGCTGGCGCGACCGCTGTTGTTCACACACCTGCTGACGCTGGTCTTTGCGTGGCAATTGCGATGGTTCCAGCAAGGGCGCGTTCCGGCGCGTCGATTGTTCTGGCTTCTTCCACCGCTGATGGTGCTGTGGGCAAACTTACACGGCGCATTTCCGACGGGGCTGGTCTTGATCGCCATGTACGCAGCCGGCGACGCCATGGATTCGTGGCGTCAACACGTCCCGTCGGCCAGATCCAAACCTCTGGCGGCACTGTTTGTGATTTGCGGCGCGGCGTCGTTGGTAAACCCGGACGGCTGGAGATTGCCTGCCCAGATTGCGAACTTTCTGGGATCGCGCGAGCTATCGACCGTAACCACTGAGTTTGCTTCTCCCAACTTCCACACGGTGGGCATGCACGGGTTTCTGCTGGTGCTATTGCTGCTCGCTGTCGGCCTGATCGTCATACGTCCAAGGGTGACCACGACCGATGTTCTGGTGATCGGCGGTTGGGGCTATTTTGCCCTGCTCTCGGCACGCAACGTGCCCATTTTCGCACTCGTTGTGACCCCGATACTCGCACAATGGTTGGCAGAGTTCACGCGGGCCAGTCAGAACTCTCCCTGGATCCGGCGATACCGTGAATGGACGGCGGGAACGCCAACTACTGGCCACAAGACCGATGCCGCCGTCATTCTCGCCGCGATAATCATCGCGCTGTTGATCGTGGGCAAGCCCGCTATCGCTGGTGGCCCCCCCGTCATCACCACCGACTATCCGCCCGATCGTTACCCGGTGGCCGCCCTCGATTACGTTCGCGAGCACCCCGACGCGCTCCATGGTGAAATGTTCAATTACTTCCTGTGGGGCGGCTACATCGAGTTCGCTCTGCCGCAACGAAAGCCGTTCATCGACAGCCGCAATTATTCCTATGGGATTAACCTGTTCCACGAATTTCGCACGGCTGACGAGCCGAAGCCGGGATGGGAAACCGTGTTTGCGAAGTATGATGTCGGCTGGACGATTCTGCCCGTGCAACATCCGCTGAATCGGATTCTGGAACTCAGTCCACAATGGACGCTGGTGTTCTCAAACCAACTGACGCTCGTCTTCTCGCGTGTGTCATGACCGACGAACTTCGGCACGAGCAACCGTCCCCGCCACGTCGATGGTGGCTGCCATCCGTCAGCTCGGTCTTCTGGCTGGTGTTTTTCCTCGCGATAATTCTCTCGCCGAACCGCACGATGCTGGTGGCTTCCGATAGTGACCCGTGCTGGCACTGGCAACAGGGCAACTGGATGCTCCAACACCACGCCGTCCTGCGGACCGAGTTATTCTCGCACACGCGAGGGGGCGCACCGTTGGTGGATCTGTGGTGGCTGAGTGAGATCGTGACTGCTGTTGCCGGCGATCTGCTTGGCTGGAACGGCATCGCGCTCGTGGCCGCGGTGCTGTGTGCCACGTCGGTATGGCTGCTGCACCGACAATTACTGGCCGAGGGAAACGAGATCCTGCTGTCCACCATGCTCACGCTGCTCGCCGCAGCCGTGTGCGCGATCCATTGGCTGGCCCGACCGCACCTGGCCACGCTACTCCTGGTGCTCGTGTTCGCCTGGCAGTTGCGATGGTTTGCCCGGGGACGCACGACGACGCGCAAGCTGATGCTACTTCTGCCTGCGCTGACGGCGCTGTGGGCCAACCTGCATGGGGCATTCGTTTTTGCGTTCGTGTTGATCGGGATCTACTGGACCGGCGCGGTGGTGGCGTGGGTTCGCGCGACTCCGGACCAACGGCTCGCTCGCCGCCATCAAGTGATCGTGTTAGCGGGGGTCGGGTTGGCCTGCCTCGCGGCCTCCCTCCTGAACCCCTATGGCTGGAGATTACTCGTGCAGGTCGCCCGTTACATGCGCAGCCCACTGCTGATGGGTCTGGCGTTGGAGTATCTCCCGCCAAATTTACGCGACCCGGGCAATCGGCCATTGGTTCTGGAGTTCGTTTTGGTGCTGCTGATGTTGCTGATCGTGCGGCCGCGCCTGACCGTGACCGATGCGCTGTTGTTGATTGTCTGGTCGCTGCTGTCGCTGCGCATGGTGCGCAACGGGCCGCTGTTTGCTCTCGTCGCCACGCCGATCCTTGCCGAACACTGGAATGAATTCCTGCACGCGGCTTCGCCGTCCCGCATCATCCAATGGTACCGCAGCGTGTCCGCTGGTTTGACCCGGGCCAATCAAATGGCCGGGGCCCGCGGTCTGCCGGCGCTGGGCGTGCTGGCCATGGTGTTGGTCATGGCCAAGCCGCAGATTCTCGGTGGTCAGCCCTGGTTAACCACCGAACTGCCCGCGCAACGATTCCCGGTTGCGGCGGTCGAATTCCTCCGCCGCTCGCCCACCGCGGTCCATGGCGAGATGTTTAACGAGTACACGTGGGGCGGGTACCTCATCTGGGCATTGCCCGAGCGAAAAGTCTTTATTCATCCCAACCTTGATGTCTACGGCGAAGAACTCGTGAAGGAGTTCATGCAGGTGAACGACGCAAAAGACGGTTGGGAAGATGTTCTGAGAAAATACAACGTCGGCTGGACAATCCTGCCGCCCGACCATCCACTGAATCGCCTTCTGGCAAAGCGCGCCGACTGGAAACTCGTACACTTCGATGCGGTGGCGTCGATTTACGGGAGGACCCCATGAACGCGCGCCGCCGGTGGATGCCAACCATCGGACTGTCGTTGTGGCTCATCTTCGTGCTGGGGTTGATGCTCTCGCAATGGCGGCTGGTCATGATTAACGCCGATGGTGACACGTGTCTGCATAGGCGAATTGGCAACTGGATGATCGAACACCGTGCCATACTTCGCGCCGACCCGTTCTCGCACACACGCGCCAACGCGCCACTCATTCCGAAAGAATGGTTGGGCGAGGTGCTGTTTGCCGCCGCCGGCGACACCTTGGGATGGAACGGCATCGCGCTGTTGGCGGCGGTGTTGATCGCAACCTGTTTGTGGCTTTTGCACCGCCAACTACTGATGGAGGGATGCGGTATCCTGCCGGCCACGGCGCTCACCTTGCTGGCGGCAATGGCCGGCACAATCCATTGGTTGGCGCGACCGCATTTGTTCACGCTTTTGCTCACCGTTGTTTTCACCGGGCATCTACGCCGGTTCGACCGGGGACAACTGGGAACGCGCCCGTTGTTCTGGCGGCTCGTGCCGCTGATGGTGTTGTGGGCGAACTTACACGGTGCGTTCTTCACGGGTTTCGTCATCATCGCCACGTTTGTCGCGGGCAATGCCATCCTGGCGATGACGGCCCCGGCCGAGGCGCGGACGGCGGCACGAAGCAAACTCGTGCATCTCGGGTGGCTTCTGGTCTTGTGCGCACTGGTCACGCTTCTCAATCCGAACGGTTGGCAACTTCCGGCGCATGTCGTCGAATTCCTCCGCAACCCCGTACTCGCCCGCTACACCAACGAGTTTCGGTCGCCGAACTTTCATACGGACGGCGCCCGCGGACTTCTGATCGAGTTCGCGGTGATTGCGCTTACGCTGGTGTTTTTGCGACCGACGATTCGCGCAACCGACATCGTCGTCACGGGCACATGGGGACTGCTGGCCCTGATGGCCACGCGCAACGTTCCGATCTTCGCTCTGGTCGTCACCCCAATCCTCGCGGAGCAGTGGCAGGCCGGCCTCGTGAATGCCAGACCCGGCCGCCTGCTCGATTTCTATCGCAGACTCTCGGAGAACGTGACCACGCTGAATCGTGCCGCGGATGGCCGGGCGACGGTCGCGGCGGCGTTCCTGGCGCTCGTGGCCGTCCTGGCCAAACCGAATCTTGTTGGCGGCGATCCCATCCTCACCACCGATGTGCTCTCCAATCGCTTCCCGGTCGCCGCGGTTCAATTCGTGGCGGCTCACCCGCAAGCCGTCACCGGGGAGATGTTCAACGACTACGGCTGGGGCGGGTACCTCATCCTGACGATGCCGGAACACCGGGTTTTCGTGGACGGCCGCAACGACTTCTATGGCCCCGATCTCGTCCGCGAGTACAGCAGTGTGAACACAGTGGAAACCAACTGGGAAACGGTCCTCCAGAAGTACGGCGTCGGGTGGACGATCCTTCCGCGCGCGCATCCGTTGAATGTGTTGTTCTCGTTACGGAGGGATTGGAATCTGGCCTATGCCGATGACGTGACCGCCATCTATGCCCGCCAGCCCGAGTGAGCCATTGTCAGCGTACGAAATCGGGGTCGATCTCGTACCTTTTGAGTTTGGCATACAACGTGGTGCGGCTGATTTGGAGCGTCTCGGCCGTGCGCTTGATGTTGCCACCGTGGTGACGAAGCGCGTTGACGAGGATTTGTTTTTCCGGTTCGCCGAGTTGGTCCGACAGCGCCGCAGAAGGAACCGCTGCCAGGGGCTTCGCTTCCGTGATACGTCGGGGCAAGTCGGGAGCATCGATCAGCGATGACTTGGCCAGCACCACGGCCTGCAACACTACGTTCTCGAGTTCGCGTACGTTGCCCGGCCAATTGTAGCCACACAGCACCCTGACCGCATTGTCGCTAAATCCCCGCAGATCCTTGCCGTTCTGACGCGAAAACCTTCGTAGAAACTCCATGGCCAATAGCGGGATGTCCTCGGTGCGATCCCGCAGCGGCGGCAGATCGATCTGCACCACATTGAGCCGATGATACAGATCCTCACGAAACGTTTCTTCGGCCACAACCGCTTCCAACGGCCGATTCGTCGCGGCGATGATGCGGACGTCCACCGATATCGACTTGGAACCGCCCACCCGTTCAAACGTCCGTGTTTGCAGAACGCGCAACAGCTTCGCTTGCACGTTGAGATTAATGTTCGCGACCTCGTCCAGGAATAACGTGCCGGTGTTGGCGCGCTCGAACCGGCCGACATGCCGATCGACTGCGCCCGTGAAAGCGCCCCGCTCGTGTCCGAACAATTCGCTTTCCAAAAGCTCGCGAGCCAGGGCGGTGCAGTCGAGTGTGACAAATGGCTTGCCGTGACGTCCGCTGGCTTCGTGTATCGCGCGGGCGACCAGTTCCTTGCCTGTTCCCGTTTCGCCGTGGATCAAAACATTGGCGTAGCTGTCGGCAATGGTCTGGATCAACTCAAACATATCCCGCATCTGGTTGTTCTGGCTGATAATCCCGTAGAACCCCTGCACCGCCGTCCCCAACATCCCCCGACTTCGCGGATCGGGCGCCGCCGCGCGGATCATCGTCCCCATCTCCATCACCGCCTGCCCCACCCGCTCCCGCAACTTCCCTACCGCCGCCGCATCTTCCGCCTTCTCCAAATAATCATACGCCCCCAACTTCGTCGCCATCACCGCTTGCTCCACCGACACCTTGCCCGTGTGCACGATCATCGTCGCCTCCGCATGCACCTGCCGCATCTGCTCCAAAAACGCCGTCCCATCAACCCCCGGCATGCCATTAATGTCCGCGATTACCACGTCGATGTTCCGGGCGTCCAACAGCAGCATCGCATCCTCAACGGAATTCGCCGAAAACATCTCAAAATCGTCCCCCATCAGCAGCTCCGACACTTTCAGCGTCCACGCCACATCATGGTCCACTACCAATATCTTCGCCTTTGGCATGTCCAGTACTCACTCCCGACATGTAAATCCGACGACCTTACGTTTTGAGATTAACCTAAATGACATGTAAACCTTCTACCTGACACACTAAGCAACTCCCAAGCCAGAAAAGACTTGCCTGCTTCTCCCACCCGCGATGCGTGAACATGTCAAGAAAGCCACGGAACGCCCATTTTGTCAAGGCTATAAGCCTGGATACCACCACGAGATTAACATGCCAGAATAACCGGACTGAACATGTCAGAAAATATCCAGCACATCAATAAAAGCCCAACTGATAGTCGTCAACCACCAGATCCCGCGAGCTTTCGATGAAATCCACCGTCTTGGAGAGAACCCGATTGGCAAACCGCCTGTCGTTGCTCACCATCGCCACCGCCAATACCGCACTTTGCCACTGGTCGTTATCCTCCACCTCGGCAATCGACACGTTGAAGTTCTTGCGAATACGGTCCTTAAGACTCCTCAACACCATCCGCTTCGCCTTCAAACTGTCAGCGCCTGGAATACTCAGTTCTACCTGTAGTACACCTACAACCACAATCGGCCCACAATCAATCTGACCACTGAACTACGTATTTACCTGCTATGGCGAACCTTACAAAGAAGACCGCTGCCGCTCCCGCACCAGTCCAGCCCCGCCGTCCCCTGCCTCCTACAACCCCATAATCTCATATCCGCAATCCACATACACCACCTGACCCGTCGTCGCGCTCGACATGTCGCTGGCCAGAAATAATCCCGCGCTCCCCAGCTCCCTCGGCTCCAAGTTCCGCTTCAGCGGTGACCGCTCCTCGTAGTGCTTCAACATCTCCGTAAACCCCGAAATCCCCCGTGCCGCCAACGTATTCACCGGCCCCGCACTGATCGCATTCACCCGTATCTTCTTCGGCCCCAGGTCATAAGCCAGATACCTCACGCTCGCCTCCAGCGACGCCTTGGCCACCCCCATCACATTATATTTCGGCACCACCTTCACCGCGCCATGATACGTCATCGCAATGATCGCTCCCCCATCCGTCATCAACGGCGCCGCCCCACGCGCCAGCGCCACCAGCGAATACGCGCTCACATCATGCGCCACCCGAAACGCTTCCCGCGACGTGCTGATAAACTCACCCTCCAACGCCTCCTTCGGCGCAAACGCCACCGAATGCAGCAAAACATGCAACTTCCCAAAATCCTTTTTCACCTGCTCAAACACCCGCGCAATGTCCTCATCCCGCGTCACGTCACACGGATACATCGGCGTATCCGACCCAAACTCCGACACCAAATCCTCTACGTTCTCTCTCAACCGCTCCCCCTGGTACGTAAACGCCAGCCGCGCCCCCGCCTCATGCCACGCCTTGGCGATCGCCCAGGCAATCGACCGCTGATTCGCCACCCCAAACACAATCCCCTGTTTTCCCGCCAGCAACTTCGCATTCGCTTCCATGCCCGCAGCCTAGGAAGACCCATCCAAACTTTCAAGCCCCAAACTCTCCTCCCCATTCGTGTCGTTCGTGTCTCTGTGGTGGACATTCGCCTTCGCGTCCATTCGCGTTCATTCGTGGTGAATGCCATCCCCATTCTCTGGCTCGACATTCACCCGCAAATCACCTATCAACCTCTCCCAACTATGCCGAACTTGCTGACCCAGTTCACCGGCCGCCAACACTCCCCGCTCGTCCAGTTCATCAAATACGCCATCGCCGGCCTCATCGCCACCGCCGTCCACATCACCATCTTTTATGGCTGCTCGCTCAAGCTCATGCCCGCCCTCACCCCCGACGACCCCGTCGCCAAGCTCCTCCACGTCCACGTCGGCCTCGTCTCCGACAACATCCGTGCCCGCAATTCCATCATCGACAACGCCGTCGCCTTCCTGTTCTCGAATCTCACCGCCTACCTCATCAACATCTTCTGGGTATTCGAATCCGGCCGCCACAACCGCGTCCGCGAAATCCTCTACTTCTACCTCGTCTCCGGCGTCAGCGTGTTCATCGGCAGCTCCATCATGGGCCTTCTCATCCATCAATTCGGCGTCATCACCACCCTCGCCTTCGCCGCCAACGGCGTCGTCTCCCTCCTCATCAACTTCGCCCTCCGCAAATACTTTATCTTCAAAAACTGACCCGTCGCTTTCCACTTGCGTATTTCCGCGCCTTCCTTATCCTGCCGTTGCGCAGTGGCTCAAAACTCAGAATCGGGAGGAACGATCATGAAAACGATGCTCCGCTTGGTCGCATGTCTTGCAGTGCTCGCAGGAACCCTTGTCTGGGCGGAAACCCTCAATAACGACGCCGTGATTCAACTCCATAAACTCGGCCTCGGCGATTCCGTGATCGTCGAAAAAATCAAAGGCTCCACCTGCCAGTTCGATACGAGTGTCGGCGCCCTGAAAGGGCTCAAGGACGCCGGCCTCTCCGACGCCGTCATCCAGGCCATGATCGCCGCCGGTAGCTCCTCCTCCGGTTCGTCCGCCGCGCCCACCGGCGACCTGAATGACCCCAACGCGCCCCACCAATCCGGCATCTGGCTGTTCCAGCAGGTTGATGGCAAACCCAAAATGACCCAAATGAGGCCGACCCCTATTGACGAAGTCAAATCGGGCGGCGGCTTCGGTGTGGCCTGGGGCGGCTCGGCCAGAACCCGCGCCGTAATCTCGGGACTTCATGCCCCGTTGCAACTCACCGATCCTCAACCGGTTTTCTATTTCTATTTTGACAAGGCGCAGGAAGGTCTGAGCACGCTGGGTTCTATGGCCACTTCACCGGATGATTTCAAACTCGCGTCGATGGAATTGCGCAACCAAAAGGACGAGCGCCGGCTGGAGATTGGAAAGTTTGGCATGGGCGGATCGAGCGTCGGCCTCAACAGTAAGGATGTCAGAGCCGTCAGCGTCGATAAGGTCGCCGATCTGGTCTTCAAGGTTTCCCCATCGAGTCCGCTCAACCCAGGCGAATATGCGTTCGTGGATATGCGCGCCGCTCACATCACCGGCGGGGGCAAGTTGTTCGATTTCGGCATCTCCAGCGAGAAGTAAACCGCCACCCTGTCGCGCCCCGTGGGCAGGATGGAGTTCTCCGAGCCGTCCGCGCCCTCTGCGTCTCCGTGGCCAGATACGTCCTTTATGTCTGCGACCTCAACACCACCCGCGCCGGCGCGCCGTCCGCTCCCTTCAATTTGAGCGGCAACGCAATCAATTCGTAGTCCCCCGCCGCCACGTCCGACAGGTTCAATACCTCGATAATCACCACGCCCGCCCCCAGCAACGTGTCATGCACGGGATGCGTCTTGCTGCCGTACGGTTCCACCGACAGATAATCCACGCCGACCAATTTGACGCCGCGGTGAACCAGATACATCGCCGCATCGCCCGTCAGCGCGATAAAGTCCTTGTCGAATTCAGGATCATTGTTCGCCCAATGCCGCGAGTTGCGCGTCTTGAACAGCGCCCGCGTCACGCCTGTTCCTTCGGAGCTTTTCCAATCGCACGCCTCCAGCGTCGCCGCGGAAATGTGGCCGGTGATGTCGGGCAAGTCGAACACCCGACAGGTGCCCATCAACACCTCCAGCGGCAACTCGTCGATACCGGAATTATCCCTGTAAAAATGAAACGGCGCGTCCATGTGCGTGCCCGTGTGCGCCCCCATGTCGAGCCGCGTAAGATTGACCATGCCGCCCTTGGCAATGCTGCTGGCCAGACTCATCGAGAATTTCGGGTCCCCCGGCCACGTCGGTATCCCGTTGTGCACCAGCACGCTTACATCATGGATTTTCATATCGGGGAGAACTGCCAGCGCGAACTACGTAAGCACTACTCCGCTGAACAGATTCAAGGTGCGGACCTCCGTTTCGTGCCCGGCAACTTTCCAAAGACGCACAATAAGAGGCACGCACCCACGGGCAATAGCGGCACGAATGGCAGGATGGTGTAAGATAAGTTCACCCAAAAGGGAGTCTTCTCATTTATATCTCCAAGCCACGCACAAATCCGCGGGCCGAGCAGCCCTATCACAGCAACGCACATAAGCATCGCAGCAAACAGAGTCACGCTGGTCCACAGTATTGTGTAGATCGTCTTTCTGATCATCGACGACCGCTCACTTCACGTACGTATCATACACGCGCAGCAATTCGGCGACGCTCCAGGCCTGAGCGAAACAGCCCACGGGACGATGCGGTAGATTCCCATCAAAAATCTCCGCCACGCTTCCCAATCCCGCCTCTTCCATGTGATGCAACAGCGGCGCGACGATCTTGCCGATTTCCCTCCGTTGCGCCCTGCCTGTCCCATTCACCTTGGCATACGCGTCGCAATACGGCCCGATCAACCACGGCCAGACCGTCCCCTGATGATACGCGCAATCCCGCTGCCAATGGCTGCCCGTGTACTTCCCGCAAAACCGTTCGTCCTTCGGCGACAGCGTCCGCAGACCGTACGGCGTCAACAACTGCTCCGTCACCACCCCTAGCACCGATTTCTGTTGGGCCTTGTCCAGTGGCGAGTACGGCAGGCTCACCGCGAAAATCTGGTTCGGCCGCACGCTTGCGTCGTGGACGTCTCCCTGGATCACGTCGTACAAATACCCGCCGTCCCGATTCCAAAACGCCTTCACGAAATTCGCCGCCACCTGGTCCGCCAGCTTCCGCAAAATCACCGCCGCATGGATGTCCTGGAATAACTTCTCCTCCATCTCCGCCAGCATCAGCAGCGCGTTCAACCACAGCGCGTTGATCTCCACCGGTTTCCCATGTCGCGGCGTCGGCACATACTCGTCCACCTTCACGTCCATCCAGGTCAACTGCGTCCCCGGCGTGCCCGCGGTAATCAACGCGTCGCTGTCCGCATGGATGTCGTACCGCGTGCCTTCCTTGTAAAATTTCACCACCTCCGCCAGCGCGGGCAACAATTGCCGCGCCCCGTCGTCATCGCCGCTGGCCTTCCAGTACTTCCACGCCGCCACCACGAACCACAACGACGCGTCCACCGTGTTGTACTCGGGTGTCTCGCCCGCGTCGGGAAACACGTTGGGGATCATCCCCTTGTCGCAGTACTGGGCGAACGTCAGCAAGATCTTCCGCGCCACGTCGAACCGCCCCGACGTCAACGTCAGCCCCGGCAGCGCGATCATCGTGTCCCGCCCCCAATCCGTAAACCACGGGAACCCCGCCAGCACCGTCAGGTTGTCTTTCCCGCGCCGCGCCAGGAACGAGTCCGCCGCGATCAACAACGCCTGCCGCGCCGGATCCCGCTCCCGTTCGAATTCCCTGCGCCGCGTCCGTTCCCGTTCCGCCAGATCCTCGGCATTGACGCCGTTCTTCTTCTCG
>JBEKUF010000007.1:0-41770 GCA_049515295.1 Verrucomicrobiia bacterium
CCGAGCCGGCCGCTCTCCGAGTCCTTGATCGCCTGCTCGCGGGTGACGACGACCTTTTCGAAGACATGGTTCTCCTTGATCTCCTTCTTCATCTCCTCCTCGATCTTCGGGAAATCCTCAGGCGAAATGCGGTGCGGCATCTCCAGGTCGTAGTAAAAGCCGTCGTCGACCGGCGGCCCGGCGGCAAACTGCGCCTCCGGCCACACGCGGAGGATCGCGGTGGCCATCACGTGAGCACACGAGTGCCGCAACCGTTCGAGGTCGGTCATCTGCGCGCGTTGATCTAATGTCTTCCGTTCCATGGGTATTCCCAAGTGTCGGGTCTACGTTTAATACGGCGCAGGCGAGGCAAAGTCAACCCCGACACTGTGTCGGGGTCAATGCTGTGTCGGCCTCGTGCATCGTGAGGTTCTGCTTGCAAATCACCCGCCGGCGCGTATATTCGCCGCCAGCATCAGGAAGCCCCGCCCTTTGCCAACAAAGGGCGGGGTGCCAACCGAGGCCGGAGCGCCTACGGTGGCTTCTCCGAGACAACCTGCCCCGGGGGATGTGCGATCCGAAGGTTTCGGGCCGAACAATCCGCTCCGCGTCGACCCCGGACGGTCCGGGGCTGGCCGCGCTTCGCTGATGCGAAACGCGGTTTTTGTTTTCCCTGATGCAGGACGACTGTTAATGATAGGCTGATTTCGATGGGCAATCGCGACGACAGAACCAAGCTGCTGCGGTCATTGCTGGACGAACGTATCCTCGTGCTCGACGGCGCGATGGGCACGATGATCCAGCAGCGCAACCTTTCTGCCGCCGATTTCGGCGGGCCTGCGCTCGAAGGCTGCAACGAGAACCTCGTGCTCACCCGGCCCGACGTGATTCTCGACATCCATCGCCAATACTACGAGGCGGGCGCCGACATCGTCGAGACCGACAGCTTCGGCGGCACACCGCTGGTGCTCAACGAATACGGCCTCGCCGACAAATGCTTCGAACTGAACGCCACCGCCGCCAGGCTCGCGCGTCAGGCCGCGGAGGAATTCTCCACCCCGAACAAACCGCGGTTCGTTGCCGCGTCGATGGGGCCGACCACCAAGGCCATCACCGTCACCGGCGGCGTCACGTTCGCGCAGTTGATCGACCATTTCTATCAACAGGTGCGCGGACTGGCCGAAGGCGGCGCGGACATCCTGCTGGTCGAGACCTGCCAGGACACCCGGAACATCAAGGCGGCGCTGATCGGCATCCAGCAGGCGTTCGACGAACTCGGCTACAAGCTGCCCATCATGGTCTCGGGCACGATTGAGCCGATGGGCACCATGCTCGCGGGCCAGGCCGCGGACGCGCTGGTGGCGTCGCTCCAGCACGTCGACTTGCTCAGCATCGGATTGAACTGTGCGACCGGTCCCGAATTCATGACCGATCACATCCGCACCATTCATCAGATGGCCAACACGCGCGTCTCGTGCTATCCGAACGCGGGTCTGCCCAACGAGGAAGGTCTGTACCTCGAAACACCGACCTCGCTCGCCGCCGCATTGGAGCGCTTCGTCAAGAACGGCTGGCTCAACATTGTCGGCGGCTGTTGCGGGACAACTCCGCTTCACATCAAGGCCATCGCGCAAATGGTCGAGGGCAAGGCCCCACGTCAATTCCGCGCGCCACGCAAATCGTGGTACACCGGCATCGAACTCGTCGAGGCGACCGACGACAACCGCCCGCTCCTTGTCGGCGAACGCACCAACGAGGTCGGCTCGCGCGCGTTCAAGCGGCTCATCACCGACGAGAAATTCGAGGAAGCGACCGAGATCGCCCGCGCCCAGGTCAAGAGCGGCGCGCACATCATCGACATCAACCTCGAGAACACCGACCGCGACGAACTGGCCGATATCGACCGCTTTTACGAGAAGGTCATTCACAAGGTCAAAGTGCCGTTCATGATCGACACGACGAACGCTCGCGCCATCGAGCGCGCCCTGACCTATTGCCAGGGCAAGAGCATCGTCAACTCGATCAATTTCGAGGACGGCGCGGAGAAATTCCACAAGGTCTTGCCGCTGGTGAAGAAATTCGGCGCGGCCATCGTCATCGGCTCGATCGACGAGGATAAACAGCAGGCGCAGGCGATTACGCGCGAGCGGAAACTCGCCGTCGCCCGGCGCGCCCGCGATTACTGCGTCGAGCGCGGCATCGCCGAAGAAGACCTGATCTTCGATGCGCTGGTGTTCCCGTGCGCGACCGGCGATGAGAATTACATCGGCAGCGCGGTCGAGACCCTCGAAGGCGTCCGGCTGATCAAACAGGCCCTGCCGAAATGCAAGACCGTGCTCGGCGTGAGCAATGTCAGCTTCGGTCTGCCGCCCGCCGCGCGCGAGGTCATCAATTCCGTGTTCCTCTATCACGCGACGAAGGCCGGGCTCGATCTGGCCATCGTCAACGCCGAGAAACTGGAGCGCTACGCGACCATCCCCGACGCGGAGAAGAAGCTCGTCGAGAATTTGCTGTGGAATCGTCCGCCGCCGGGCATCCATGCGCCGGACGATTATCGGCAGCAGACCCGCGAACAGCGCGCGGCGATCAACCAGCATCACATCGCCGCGATCAACGAGCATTTCCGCACCGCCGAAAGCCGCGTGAAGAAGAAGACCTCGGACCTGCCGCTGGATGGTCGGCTTGCGAATTACATACTCGAAGGCACGAAGGAAGGCCTGATCGACGACCTCCAGTTAAAACTCAAGGAAGCCGCGCCGCTGGACATCATCAACGGCCCGCTCATGACCGGCATGAAGGAGGTCGGGCGTTTGTTTAACGCCAACGAGCTGATTGTCGCGGAAGTATTGCAGTCCGCCGAGGCCATGAAGGCTGCCGTCGCGCACCTCGAACAATTCATGGAGAAGAAAGCCGACTCGACGAAGGGCAAGGTCATCCTCGCCACCGTCAAGGGCGACGTGCATGACATCGGCAAGAACCTCGTCGAGATCATTCTGTCGAACAACGGCTTCAACGTCATCAATCTCGGCATCAAAGTGCCGCCGGAAGACCTGATCAAGGCCTACCGCGAACATAAACCCGACGCGATCGGTTTGTCGGGACTGCTCGTCAAAAGCGCCCAGCAAATGGTCATCACCGCGGGTGACCTGAAACAGGCGGGGATCACCGTTCCGTTGCTGGTCGGCGGCGCGGCGTTGAGCGACAAGTTTACCCGCACCCGCATCGCGCCGAGTTACGAGCGCGTGGTCGTGTATTGCAAGGACGCCATGACCGGCCTCTCCATTATGAACCGGCTCATGGACCCCGCCGAGCGCGATAAACTCGCCCAGGAATTTCGTAGGAGCGACATTCCTGTCGCGACCGGGCCGGCGGAAGAATATCCCGAGACCACCGTGCGCAGCACACGCGTGCGGATTCTGCCGCCGCGGCCGGCGCCCTACCCCGACCGCAAAGTGCGCGATGTGCCGCAGCTCCGCGAGCTTTGGGAATACATCAATCCCCAGATGCTGTACGTCCGCCATCTCGGATTCAAATCCAATTTCGAGAAGGCGCTGGCCGCCCGCGACCCGAAAGCGCTGGAATTAGCGAACCTCGTCGACGACGTCAAAGCCGAGGCCGCCAAATTCATGAAGGTCAAAGCCGTCTGGCAATTCTTCGACGCCGAAGCTGCCGGCAATTCCATCAAGCTGTTTGCCCCGGAAAGTTGTCATTCTGAGCGAAGCGAAGAATCTCAGTCGTCCGGGAAAACGACAGAGACCCTTCGACAAGCACAGGGTGACAAATCAGGAAGGGCAGAGGCACTTCACACCTTCCATTTCCACCGTCAGCGCAAGCCGGACGGCCTCTGCCTCTCCGATTACGTCATGCCGCCCGGAAAAGTGGAACGGGCTTCCAGCCCGTTTACTGCCTTTCCTGCCCCCCCTCGCCCCTCCGGGGGAGAGGGCTTGCCCACCGCAGCCAGCCGTTTGGCGGAGGCGGGTCAGGGTGAGGGGCCTTCCGTTATCCGTGACTCAATCTGTCTCTTCGTCGTCGGTGCCGGGGCCGGCATCCGCCAACGCGCCGAGGAATACAAAGCCAAAGGCGAATACCTCAAGTCCCACGCGCTGCAAGCGCTGGCCATCGAGACCGCCGAAGGCTGCGCCGAATGGCTCCATCGCCGACTCCGCGAAGACTGGGGTTTCCCCGATCCCGCCGAGACCACCATGATCGACCGCTTCCAGGCCCGCTACCAGGGCAAACGCTACAGCTTCGGCTACCCCGCCTGCCCCGCGCTGGAAGATCAAGCCGGCATCTGGAAACTCCTACGACCTGAGGAAATCGGGGTTTCCCTAACAGAGGGATTCATGATGGATCCAGAGGCCTCTGTAAGTGCACTAGTGTTCCATCACCCAGACTGTGCCTACTTTGGTGTAGGAGACGTTCAAGACTAATAATGTGGTCGCAAATCGCGACCACCTCTTGCGGTAAGCGTCCACGTCAGCGCAAACTTTCGCGTTACTTACCTACGGCCGGAAAAGGTGTAATCACTCCACGTCCACTTTGAGCGTTGAATGAAACAGAACCAATGTCGCTTACAGACTTTGTCAGTTTCTTGAGTTGCCGTCGAAGTTTTCGAAGCATCCGTTTAAAAGCCTTATAATCAACGACGAGCACTCTTTCTGCAGCGGTTCGGAATTGATCGTCAAACCAAGTTCGTGAAGGCAGTTCCCATTCTTTCTTCCCGAGCGAGAGCAGTATCGTAGCCCTCGTCTTTAAGCGATTGTCAAGCCGTCCGCCCTCCCGTGTAGAAAACTCCTGCGCGAGTGAATTGGCATATATCCCTAATTCAGGTCCTGCGGGTTGGTAAACCACGAGCGCATCGACCTGATCAGCCAGCGCCGAAAGAGATGCCGCTTCTTGAAACGTGTCTAAGTTCAGTCCAGCCTTAAGTATGTGAAGCGAGGCGGTTGTTACCAAAATCGGACAAATGAATTCGATATGAAGATCCTCCGCGTGACCGGTAAGCATTTGGCCTCCGCAGACTTGCCCAACCAGATGGGGAACCGCATAACGAAGTTGATTGAGCCCGTGGGGAATGCTTTGAAGATTGACGTCTCTGTCGTGAAGTTCAATACCTCGGACACAGTACCGTAACTCATGATCAAGCTGGTACTGCGCAGTATCTTTCGCAACCTCTTTGTTTGTGAGGTCGTCAAATCGAGATATGCAGCCAATCGCGATATCCGATAGATGTGGAGTAAAAACCCAGCGGACTCCTGGATAATTGTACTTACATTCAACGAGAAGATTGAGATTGCCCCAATAATCATCCTTCGCCTTGCGAGTCAAAAGCAGTGAGGCTCCTAGATCGACGGAGAATTCCTGGACGATGTGTTCCTCGTTTTGTCGCATGTACGGGAACTCACCGGTCACATAGTAGCCGCTCGCATTCAGCTTCTCAGCTACCAACTGCTCCAACGGAAGGCTTGTTCGGAGAAGTGCGTCCTTCCACCTTGTATCTTTCGCAGTCAATGCCCCAATCTTACCGCTGTTCGTGTGAAATCGCGACCAATTTCGCGTCGCAACGATTTACTGCCAGCCTCCTTGGCCGTCGAGAATCGCAGCACCGAAACATTCCGGTATCCTCACCGCACGATGGCTAATTGGGAAGTCTTGCCGGAAGAAGAGTCCCCGCGCGTGGACAGCCACTTTCTGATTCCTCGGACCACACAGGCTCAATGGAAGTACAGCTTCTCGATAATCACGGCGCACAACGCAAGTCCCAATCCCCACATGGCACCGCAGAACAACAGCCACACCGTCCTGCGTTCTCGCAGCGCCATCTGTTCCGCGTGAAGTTTCTTAAGACGTGCGATTTCCTGCGCATGACGCTCCTCCGTGGCGCGGGCTTCCTCACGGAGAAGTTCGACATGTTCCTTGGAGATCGGGGCGCTTCCGTGCTCTCGAATCAGTTTATTAACCAATTCCATGAGTGCCATAATGCGGTCCCTCCAGTGAGTGGGGTTGTCGGCTCATTGGCATCGACCCAAATTCTGCCACGGGAGGGGCGCTTGCCGAAAGCCAAAACCGGCTGGTCCAGTAACGCGAGGGTCGACCTCGGCTTAGCCGCCACACTTGCAATCGGTTCCACCTGTCACTACACTTCGCCGATCACCATGAAGAACACAGCCATCACGTTGCATCGATTTGCCGCCGCGCCCGCACTCGTTCTTGCGCTTGTCGCCTTCGCGACAGGCTGTTCGCAGAGCGAGGCGCCGAAACAGGAACAGTCGGCCACACAACCCGCGGCGGCTGCGGCATCGCCACATCAGTCGTTGGTTCCCGGTGACCAGTTGTCGGCCGTGGACACGAAGGTCGGTACGGGCGACGAAGCCGTGTCGGGCAAGAACGTGACAGTCCACTATACGGGCTGGCTCATTGACGGCGCCAAGTTTGACTCGTCCAAGGACCGCGGTCAGCCCTTCACCTTCCAACTCGGAGCCGGTCAGGTCATCAAAGGCTGGGACCAGGGCGTTGCCGGAATGAAGGTGGGCGGCGTGCGCAAGCTGACGATTCCGCCGAGCCTGGCTTATGGCGAGCGGGGCGCAGGCGGGGTGATTCCCCCCAATGCCACGCTCGTGTTTGAGGTGGAACTGCTGGGCGTGAACTGAATTCGGCGGTCGCTTCGGAGCAACTCAGCGCAGGCTCCGACGGCTGCCAGACGGGCACTATCCAAGGCTCTGGAACGGCAGAGATTTTTCGCAAGCTCAGAATGACAACTTCCGGAGTATTCGGCGGTCATAGACACGCCGCTACCCCGAAAAGGATTCGGGGCAGGCAGTACGGAGCGGCCTAGCTGGGCAACGCAAACAAAAAGGCGGGATGCCCGTGGGGCATCCCGCCCTGTAATTCTCGGTCAACCTACGGTGTGAAGGGCAGCTTGTTGGTTTCGACGGTGGAACCGGTGATCGTATCGCCGCCGAATACGGAGTTGGTGGCGGTTCCATCGATGATCGTGCCTTCATTAATCTCACCGACGCCGGTGTACGTCGCCTTCTCCACGGTGCCGGATGCGCTGAGTTTGCTGTTGATGAATATGGTGTGGAAGGTGTGCAACGAACTGCCGTCCTGCCCCAAGAGCTGTACGCTCGTGTCGGCGAAGAACCAGTCGTCCGTTCCCTGCCCTATGTAACTTTCCGTAAAGGAATTGGTCCAACCGGCATCGGTCAGCGTCCAGTAATGGAACGTGTATCCATGACCGCCGGTTCCGACGAAGTTCACGTACATGGGCGCCGAGATGTTGATTTTGCCGACCAAGGTCCCCGTGGAGCTCATCTCCTCGCCCTTGACCGACAGTTTCAGCTTGAACCACAACCCGTTCAAGAGTCCGGCGGCGGAAACAGCGGTCGTGATGCACACGGTAAGCATGGAGACGATCACCAATGCCCGACGAAACGACATTACTCTGTTCATGAAGAACCTCCTTTGGTTCGGTATTTGTTTGTTTCGCGACTCGCGGAAGGCGCCTGCCTTACCGTCCATCGCTCTGTACGTCGACGCCCCAGCCGTCTCCCTGCCTGCCGACAGCCGGCCCCCCTGCACGCCGAAATTCCTTCTACCCCTTGCCTGCCATCAGGTCAATCCAAATGCACCCCTCCGGGCACAGATGCAATCGCATTCGCAACGTGCCGTCGTGATTTGCGGCGATCCGGGTGCATTCGGCACAACGCCAGTGGTTGGGGTTGCGCTTTCTACGGGGATTCGGTAAAAGGGCACATTCAGCACTTGGAGAGGTGATTATGACCAACTCACATCGATGGCGGTTTTTTCGCGCGGGTGGATTCGATCAATTGAGGCTCCAGAGCGGGGCGGACATCGCGAACCTCGACCAACTCGACCAGAAGTTGTGGGTCGCGCTGGCCTGCCCGACGCGCGGGATCGAGTTCGACACGAAGACGCTCGATCTCATCGACACGGACAAGGACGGGCGGATTCGCGCCCCGGAAATCATCGCGGCGGCGAAATGGGCGGCCGCCTGCCTGAAAAATCCCGATGATCTGCTGAAGTCGTCCCCTGCCCTGCCGTTGAGCGCGATCAACGACGCAACGCCCGAAGGCAAGACACTGCTGTCGTCGGCGCGGCAAATCCTTTCCGGTCTCGGCAAGAAAGACGCCACGCAGATCACCGTCGAAGACACGGCGGACACAGCCAAGATTCTTTCGCAGACGAATTTCAACGGCGATGGCGTCATTCCTGTCGATGCCGCCGCAGACGACGCGACCAGGGCCCTCATCACCAACATCCTCGACTGTCTCGGCGCGGAAACCGACCGCAGCGGCAAACCGGGCATCAGCCAGGCCAGGCTCGACCAGTTCTTCGCCGACGCGACCGCGTATTCCGATTGGTGGAAGAAAGCCGGGGGCGACGTGAACGTCCTGCCGCTCGGAGATGCGACGCCAGCCGCGGCGGCCACGTTGAAGGCGGTCAAAGCGAAGATCGACGATTATTTCGCCCGGTGCCGGCTGGCGGCGTTCGATGCGCGCGCGCTCGGCGCACTGAACCGCGAAGAGAAGGAGTATCTGGCTCTCAGCGCCAAGGACCTGACAATTACCTCCGCCGAGGTCGCGAGCTTCCCGTTGGCGCGAATCGAGGCGGACCGTCCCCTGCCGTTGCGGTCGGGAGTGAATCCGGCCTGGGCGGGCGCGCTGGCCCAATTTCAGGCGGATGTGGTGAAACCGTTGATCGGCGACAAGCCGACGCTTAGCGAAGCCGATTGGGTCGCCGTGCTCGGCAAGTTGGCGGCCTATGACGCCTGGTCGGCGAGCAAGGCGGGCGCGTCGGTCGAGAAACTCGGCATCAAACGCGTGCGCGAGATCCTCTCGAGCAAAGCCAGGGACACCGTCGCAGCCCTGATCGCCAGGGACAAGGCGCTCGAGCCCGAGTTCAACTCGATTTCCGCGGTGGACCGTCTGACGCGTTACTATCGCGATCTGTACAAGCTGCTGGTCAACTTTGTCTCGTTCAGCGATTTTTACAGCCGAAAAGCCAGGGCGATTTTCCAGGTGGGGACTCTGTACCTCGACCAACGAAGCTGCGAGTTGTGCATCCTCGTCGAGGATGTCGCCCGGCACAGCCTCATGGCCGCGTTGAGCGGGTCGTACCTCGCCTACTGTGAGTGCACACGCAAGAGCACGGGCGAGAAGATGACCATTGCCGCGGCGTTTACCAACGGCGACTCGGACAATCTGATGGTCGGACGCAACGGCGTGTTTTATGACCGGCACGGACTGGACTGGGACGCGACGATTGTGAAGCTCATCGACAATCCGATCAGCCTCCGCGCAGCCTTCTGGTCACCGTACAAGAAGCTCGTGCGGATGATCGAAGAACAGGTCGCCAAACGCGCCGCCGTTGCGGACGCCGCCGCCTCGACACAGTTGGCCCAAACCGCCGAGCAGGCCGCGAACGCCGAGAAAGCAACGACCGCCGCCGCTACTCAGCAGGCGAAGAGATTCGACGTTGGCACGGTGGCCGCCTTGGGCGTCGCGCTCGGTTCGCTGGCAACAGCGTCCGGGCTTATCTTCGCGAAACTGGCGGACATCGCGCCGTGGAAGATGTTATTTGTTGTTCTAGCAGTCATCCTGGTGATCTCGCTGCCGTCCGTGATCATTGCGGCGCTGAAACTCCGCAAACGCAACCTCGGCCCGATCCTTGACGCCAACGGCTGGGCGGTCAACGCCAAGGCCAAGATCAACATGCCGTTCGGCGCATCGCTGACCAGCGTCGCGGCGTTGCCGCCCGGCGCGCAACGTGACCTGACCGATCCATTTGCCGAAAGCCATGCGGGACGCAACAAGCTTATCGTGCTGGTGGTGATCCTGGGCGTGTTGTGGAGCATGTGGTATTTCGGCTGCGTTACGAAGTACCTGCCGCAAAGCGTGCAAGACATGCTGCCCAAGTCGGGTTACATCCAGCGCAAAGAGCAACGCCAGGCCGAAGCGAAGGCCAGGGCAGCGGCGGCGGTCCAGCCAACTCCGGCACCGGCTCCTGCGGCGACGCCACCGGCCCCCGCACCAGCCCCGGCTCCCGCGCCTGCGCCACCGACTCCATAGTGGTCGCCGCGCGGCGCGTTTGCGGGTAGAATGGGGAGCATGGCCAATGGCGCCAATCCGTACGATGAATTCGTTCAACGCGTGACCGAGAGCCTCGGTGACGGATCGTTCGTGCGCCTCGTGCTCTCGCGCGGCGTCGACACCGCGGACGCCCCCGAGAAAGTGATCGGACGGCTGGTTGAACTGAAAGCCGGTCCCCATCTGTCACTGACGTTTCGCTACCCAACGCGCGACACCACCAAGAATCTGGTTCTCGATCAGGCCGCGATCTGGGCGAAGGAACAGATCGGCGTCCGGTTCCGTAGCGCCCTTTTGAACACGACAAAACGAGATTGGCAATTGTTTGTGGATGATTCGGGAGACGCGAAGCTCGTGGCGCACAAGCCCGCCCGTGCCGAAGCACCATCGCGCGCGCACGACAGGACGCGACAGACAATCCTCGATGATTCTGCGCGCGATTGGCTGCACGGGCTCGCCGTCCTGAATGACCGAGGTAACATTCGGCCCGCGATGGCGGACAAACACGCCCAGATCAATCGGTATCTGGAAATCTTCGCGCATTTGGCCAGGGACTGCGGATGGTCGGAGCGGGAGCGCGGACACGATTGTCCGACCATCATCGACATGGGTTGCGGCAAAGGCTACCTGACGTTTGCCCTGTGGCACCTGTTTGCGCGGGTGTGGAAACGACCCGTGACGGTGATCGGCGTCGAGGTGCGCGAGGAGTTGGTCGATTCGGCAAACGCGCTGGCGCGGCGGATCGGGGCGGAAGGACTGGATTTTACCGCGGGGACGATTGAAAGCGCCAAGCTGCCGAATGTCAATGCGCTTATCGCCCTGCACGCCTGCAACACGGCCACGGACGACGCGATCCGTCGCGGGATCGAGCTGGGCGCGAAGTTGATTATCGTCGCGCCGTGCTGTCACAAGGAGGTACGGCCCCAACTCGGTCGACCGTCTCCATTGGCGGCGGTGCTCGAACACGGCATCATGGCGGAACGCATGGCGGAATGGGCAACGGACGGCCTGCGCGCGCTGTTTCTGGAATGGGCCGGTTATCGCGCCAAGCTGATCGAGTTTGTGTCGACCGAACATACACCGAAGAACCTGATGATCGCGGCGGTACGCGATGGCAAGCCATTTGTATCGACGGCGGCGCGGGCGCGCATCGGACAATTCAAAGAGTTCTTCGGTATCAAACACCACGCGCTGGACGCTTTGCTCCTCCATGGACTGGCAGACCGTTGACTGGAAGGCACTGCAACGATTGCGGTCTGCGTTCCTGGATGGCACCGCTGGCGCTCAGGACTACTGGCACAGCGAGCGCGACCTGGAAAGTTACGATCAGACGTTCGGGCAACGAATTCGCTGGAAATGGGATTACGTTTTGAAGGAACTCAAGGGACGCGGCTGGGAGCCACCGCGGGGAGTGATGGTCGATTGGGGATGCGGAAGCGGGATTGCCACGCGGGCGGTTCTGGAATACTTCCCAACGGAACTCCCGACGAAGCTGGTGTTGTGGGACCGTTCTCCGCTGGCGATGCAGTTCGCCGCGCGTAAGGCCCGTGAAACATTCCCCGACGTCAGTGTGTGGCTGGATCGACCTCCCGCGGACGAGATCGGCGCGCTCTTGATCAGCCACGTGCTCACGGAAATGTCGGATGCGCAGGTTGTGGAGATTCTCGATCTGGCCGGGCACGCGACGAGTGTGATCTGGATTGAACCGGGCACCTACGAAGTGAGCCGACGGTTGATTGCCGCGCGCGAGCGTCTGCGCGCTACGTTTCCAGTAGTCTCTCCCTGCCCGCATACGGCTGTCTGCGGCTTGCTCACGGCCGACAACGAACGGCACTGGTGCCACCATTTCGCGCCTTCGCCGCCGGAGGTCTTCACAGACGGAAACTGGGCAAGGTTCGCGAAACTCGCGGGCGTGGACCTGCGGAGTTTACCTGCCAGTTTTCTGGTTTTGGATAAGCGACCACAGCCGACCAGATCCGAAGCGGCGCGTGCCATTGGGCGTCCACGCGTTTACAAAGCCCACGCCCTGGTGCTTGGCTGCGCTGCCAGCGGAGTCAGGGAGTATCGACGAACCAAACGCGACCAACCGGAAGAATTCCGTCACCTCAAGAAGGGCGGCATCCCGTCGTACCTCCCGCCTCGCGGCGACCGCTAACGTGTCGGGAAACCCTGCCCCGTAAAAGAAGAACCCCCGGCAACTTGCGTTGCCAGGGGTTCGTGTTGTCTGGAATTCTGATTTATTTCGCCACGACGTTGGACGCCTTCGGACCCTTGGGGGAATCAACCAGCTCAAACTCTACCGTTTGCCCTTCCTCCAGGTTCTTGAAGCCGTTGCCAGAAATGCTCGTGTAATGCACGAACACATCGGGGCCACCTTCCTGTTGAATGAATCCAAAACCCTTCTTCGTATCGAACCACTTCACTTTTCCAGATGCCATAGCTTCTCCATTCACCTTTCTTCGTTCAGTCCTGTATGGCAAAACGCCGCTCCGATAGCTTCGGAACGGCGGTGCACTTCCAAAGACTTCGCCCGCAGTATAAAAGAAACCTTGCCCTTGTCAACGCTGTAGTGGAACCGATTCAACCATTTGTTCAATCCATCCATAAATCGCGTATCGGTATGCCCCAAGCACAGTTGCATCAGATGAAAATTCGAGAAATCGCCCCATTCCAGCACATTTGCGCCCCCTCTGCCGGTAGTGGTTCGTTCCACAAAAATGCCCGGATTTACACTGGCAATTGGTGGGGCAATCACCCCGAAATTCGACCACAACACACCGCAAAATGAAGAAACGGACGCGCCCAAATTGGCCGACTTGGCCCTCCTCCAAAGACAGAATTGTCCTCGAAAGCTTCACCAGGCCAGGATCTTGCGGGTAGGAGTCCAATCCGCCCGACCGGACCCGGCCCTTTGGCATCTCAGTTGCTCTTTCAATCGGCAAATCTATGGATTTCAAGCATCAACCCGACACGGCGGTGCGACCGTCCGACACCATCGAGTTCAAGGCGCTCCTTCTGGTCGATGACGACAAGCAGCTGGCCTCCGCATTGCAATGGATTCTGGCCGACGAGAACTTCCTGGTGGACGTTGCCAACGACGGTGACGAAGCCCTGATGAAAGTGAAGGCCAACGAGTACGACGCCATCGTTTGCGATGTAATGATGCCCAAGCTGCGGGGCGACGAATTCTACGTCCAGGCCCGCGAGCTGCGCCCGATTCTCGCCGACCGATTCATCTTCATCACCGGCTACGCCGCCGACCCCAAGATCAACCTGTTCCTGACCCAGACCGATTCGAAGTACCTCATGAAGCCGTTTCCCATCCAGCACCTGATCAACTGCCTCAAAGAACTGCTGGAATAGACCGCTTCAGACCAGCCACGTCGGAATCGTTTCCCCCGAAATCAAATCCTTGACCGACTCGCGTCGTCGCACCAGTTCGTAACGCCTGCCCTTCACCATCACTTCCGCCGGTCGCGGCCGGGCGTTGTAGTTCGACGCCATGGCCATGCCATACGCACCGGCGCTCATCACCGTCAGCAACGCGCCCTCCTCCACCGCGGCCAGACGTCTCCCCTGGGCCAAAAAATCTCCCGATTCACACACCGGCCCCACAACGTCCGCGGTGATTCTCCGCCGGCCATCCCTCGCCGCGACCGGAATAATCTCGTGGTGGCTCTCATACAGCGACGGGCGAATCAGATCGTTCATGGCCGCATCGACAATCACGAACCGCTTCACCGGCGTTTGTTTTACGTGGACAACGCGGGTGACGAGCACACCGCCGTTGCCGACAATGAACCGCCCCGGTTCGAGCAGAATTCGCAACCCGAAAGCCTTCACGCGCGGCGTCACGGCCCGCGCAAACTCCGCCGCCGTTGGCGGATGTTCGTTGTGGTACCGAATCCCCAACCCGCCTCCCATGTCAACGGATTGCAGTGTGTGCGGCGCGATCTCGCGGACCCGCTCGATCAACGCGGCAATCTTGCGAATGGCCAGCACAAACGGCGCGGTCTTGATGATTTGCGAACCGATGTGCATCTGCACGCCGCGGATTTCGATGCCGCCCAGCCGCGCCGCCTGGCGATACACATCCAACGCCTCGCGAAGCGAAATCCCAAACTTGCTCTCGTGTTTGCCCGTCGAGATATAATCGTGCGTGTCCGGGTCAACCCCCGGGTTCACCCGAATCGCGATCGGCGCGCGCCGGCCCATCCGCCGCGCCACCTGCGAAATCCGCCGCAACTCCGGCTCGCTTTCCACATTGAACATGTAGATGCCCAGCTTCAGCGCGTACTCGATCTCGTCGCGCGTTTTGCCCACGCCCGAGAACACGCATTTCCGCGGGTCGCCGCCCGCCTGCACCACGCGGTAGAGTTCGCCGCCGCTGACAATGTCAAAGCCGGTTCCCGCCCGCGCCAGCGCGCGTAACACGGCCAGATTGCTGTTGGCCTTGACCGCAAAGCAAATCAGGTGATCGAGCGACCGCAACGCCCTGTGCAAACCATCATACTGCCCCGTAATATGTCCCTGGCTGTACACGTACAACGGTGTGCCGAATTCGCCGGCCAACCGCCGTAGCGGCACCCCCTCGCAGTACAACTCGCCTTTATGGTACAGGAATGCATTCATCGCCAAAGTGAGCGTACCAACAAGCCCTTACACGTGCAAGCCAAGCGGCAAGGGTAGCCGCGGAGCCCTTTTCGCCTCAAAAACACCCGTCGCAACGGCCGGGAACGGGCGAAAGCACCCCAAACGAAGCCATTCCGGCAAAAACGAAGCCAAGTGACAAACTGTCCCACTTGGACTCCTAACCGCTTATCCCTCAAGCTAATCCAAATCCTCCAACACCCGGAAAAATTGGCTTCGTTTGGCAGTTTTCGTGGTTTTGCGTTGCCCCCCTCCCTTTGTAGCCGCGCTCGGTGAGCGCGGGACTGCCGCGCGTCCGCTGAACGTTCGTCGTATCCCTATTTCAAAGAACCATCCAACGCCGCCTATAATATCGCAACCCGATAGCCAAGTCAAGCCCAAACGCTTTTTTGGAAAAGACGATCTCACGCAACACGGCGAACGGTGCGCCGCCATATTAAACCGGGTCCGTTGTAGCCGCACCTGGTAAGCGCGGACGCGCCATTTGTAGGCCGCAAGCCGAGTCCGACGGAGCCGAACCGAAGGTGAGATGCGCCACAGACTTGCCGGTGGCGCAAACGCCGCTGCCGTGTCTGCGGCCAACGCTCCGCTGGTGCTGCGCTCGGCTTACTGGCTGGCGTGCAGTCGCGCCAACGCGTTCTGTGCGTCGGCGTAATCCGGCTTGATTCGCAAGGCCTGCTCGTAGTGTCCGATGGCGTCCTGGAGTCTGCCGGCTCGTTCCAAGGCGACCCCGAGGTTACAGTGCGCCTCGGCAAGATCAGGTTCAGCCCGTAGCGCTTGCTCGTAATGCCCGATCGCGTCGTCGATCCTGCCCGCTAGCAGCAGAGCATTCCCAAGGTTGTTATGCGCGTCGGCGTAATCAGGCTTGATCCGTAACGCCTGCTCCCAATGTCCCATCGCCTCCTGCAGCCTGCCCAGTTGGACTAGGGAGACCCCCAGGTTGTAGTGCGCTTGGCCGTAATCAGGCTTGATCCGCAGGGCCTGCTCGTAATGCTGGATGGCCTCCTGCGTGCGCCCAAGCTTCTCCAACGCGACCCCCAGATTGCAGTGCGACTCTGCGTAATCGGGATTGATTTGCAACGCTTGTTCAAAGTGCCCGATCGCCTCCTGCAGCCTGCCTTGTCCCATCAAGACGACCCCCAGGTTGTAGTGCGCGTCGGCGTAATCGGGCTGGAGCTGCAGCGCCCGTTCGTAGTGGCCAATTGCCTCCTGCAGCCTGCCCTGACCCATCAAGGCGACCCCCAGGTTGTAGTGCGCCTCGGTGAAACCGGGCTGGACCCGCAGCGCCTGTTCGTAATGCTGGATGGCCTCCCGCACCTCGCCCAGCCGAAATAAGCCATTCCCCAAGTTGTTGTGCGCCTCGGGGATGTCGGGCTTGATCCGTAGCGCCTGCTCGTACTCTCCGATGGCCTCCTGATTGCTGCCGAGTTGCGACAAGGCAACCCCAAGGTCGATATGCGCCTCCGTAAACTCAGGGGCAATCCGCAGTGCCTGCTTGTAATGGCCAATTGCCTCCTGCAGCCTGCCCTGACCCATCAAGGCGGTTCCCAGGTTGTGGTTCGCATCGGCAAAATCAGGATAGAGGCGCAGTGCCTGCTCATATTGCCGAATCGCCTCCTGCACTTGGCCCGCCCCTTGTAGTTGCATCCCCAGGTCGTTGTCCGACTCGGCACATTGCTGGACGCTCGCTAACAGGCTAAACGCCACCGAGAAAACCAGCAGCAGGCTCCAACACCACCGCGCCGTACGCTGCCACACCGGCCGGTCAGCCAGGGCGCGCTCCAAACTCAAGATGCCGATCACCGCCAGCAGCACCAGTGCCGGCAGGAATTCCACCTCATAACGGTAGCCCTTGATATAAAAGAACCCGAGCGTCAACGCGCAACTCCCAAACAGCAGCGCTACCGCTATCACAAACCAGCGTAAGACCGACCCCGCCGTGCCGGTTCGTCCCCTCCATGCCAGTGGCACCGCTAACGCCAGCCATGACAGCGGGATGTTTGTCAGCACACCGGAAGCGTCTCCGGCGCCCACGAAGCGATGCACGAAAGGGAAATGACGGCTCCAACCAGCCGGCTCGAGAAAATAAGCTCGGAGGTTAAACCACAGATAACGCCAACCGAACAATTGCTGCTCATGAAGGAATGACCGTGTGGTCATTTGGTAGTGGGCGCCAAACTCAAGCGGATCATCGAAGCGTCGCACATTGTACAGCAGCAGCCCAAACCCGATGAGTGTGATCGGGACGGTCGCGGCTACCAGTGAGAGCCAAATCCGTCGCCCCTCGCGCCAGACTTGAACCACCGGCACCAACAGGATGACCGCACCAAATAACAAGCTGGGCCGGGCTCCCTCCGCCAGCCCGTAGGCCACACTGGCTGCAGCCAGCCACCAACCTCGCCGCTTTGGTTCGTCCAACGCCTTCCATACCGCTGCCAGGGCCAGCATCGTCAGCGCATACCCACAACTGATGGCCACCTCGTACACATCGCACCGCGCCAGCAGCGACGGCATCAATGTGGCCAAACCGAGGGCCAGCGTCCCGGCGGCGACCACCGCTACGTTGACTTCGGCAAAATGTCGCCGCCAGAGCGCGCACAACAGGCCCACGCTGGCTAGAAAACCGACTACGCAAAAAAACACCACAACTACTTTAAAAAACAAATAGTGACCGGTCAGCACCGCATAGGGCCAGAAAAGCATCACGGCAGGCGTAACCCCAAAATAGAGGTACAACTTGCCCCGGTAATAACTCAGGTCCAGCATATTACCGGGACGAAGCGGACTGTAGGTGTAGGGGTCGGCGAGTTGCGCCAGTACCGGCGGCGCTTCTTCTTTCAGGTTGAGATGGCCGACGCGAAAACCCTGCACCAACAAATTGTAGTAGCTGCCAGCCGCATCCAAAATCGGCTGTGTGTAAGCGCCTTCGTGGGCCGTATACACGTAAACCCCGATGACCAGCGCGCACACGCCGCCCAGGATTCCGCACTGCATCCACGAGCACCTCGCTCCGGGTGTCTCCGCGTTGCGGCAATCGGACCGGCTGTCGATCATGTTTGGCCGAAGGCTCCTGCGCTTGTCGTTGGCCGGAAAGCGGGCGCCGATCAGACGGCCAAGCCGCACTTCATCCTTCGCATGCGAGTCGATTCCGCCTTCCGGTGATTGGACAGGTTCCAATAATAGCCCTCGGCTGTAGCTTCCGCAATCCCTCCCCGCTTTGGACGATTTGCGAACCTTGCGGATTGAGGTTTCACGGGCTGCCGTTGCGCCGTCGGCAAATCTTCGGCCCGTCTCGCTCCGCTGGCGCTGCGCTCGGCTTACTGGCCAGCTTGCAGTCGCGCCAGCGCGTTCTGCGCTCGGGTGAAATCGGGCTTGATTCGCAACGCCTGCTCGTAATGCTCAATCGCCTCTTGTACCCGGCCTGCTTGCTCCAAGGCGACCCCCAGGTTGTAGTGCGCGGCGGCGTAATCAGGCTTGATACGCACAGCCTGCCCGTAATGCTCAATCGCCTCTCGTAGCCTGCCCACTTGGACCAAGGCGGTTCCCAGATTGTACTGCGCCTCGGCGTCATCGGGCTTGAGCCGTAGCGCCTGCTCGTAATGCTGGATGGCCTCCGGCACCTCGCCCCGTCCCATTAAGGCGGCTCCCAGATTGTTGTGCGCCTCGGCGTAATCCGGCTTGATTCGTAGCGCTTCCTCCCAATGCTCAATCGGCTCCTGTACCCGGCCTACTTGCTGCAAGGCGACTCCAACGTTGTTGTGCGCCTCGGCGTAATCGGGCTTGAGCCGTAGCGCCTGGTCGTAGTGGCCAATCGCCTCCTGTACCCGGCCCATTTGCTGCAAGGCGAGCCCAAAGTCGTTGTGTCCTTTGGGCAAATCAGGCTTGATTCGCAGCGCCTGCTCATAATGCCCAATCGCCTCCTGAATCCTGCCCGATTGCAGCATTGCGGTTCCCAGGTTGATGTGCGCATCGGCCAAATCAGGATAGAGGCGCAGTGCCTGCTCGTATTGCCGAATCGCCTCCTGCACCTGGCCCGCCCCTTGTAGTTGCATCCCCAGGTCGTTGTCCGACTCGGCACTTCGCTCAACGCTCGCTAACAGGTTAAGTGCCACCGAAAAGGCCAGCAGCAGTCCGTAGCCCCAGCGCACTACACGCCGCCGAACCGGCTGGCCGGCTAGTGCGCGCTCCAAACCCAGGTCGCCAATCACCGCCAGCAACACCAATGCCGGCAGGAACTCCACCTCGTAGCGAAGGGCAACGGCGCAATGCAACCCAACCGTCAACGCGCACACCCCAAACAGCAGGGCTACAGCTATCACAAACCCGCGTAAGGCCGACCCCTCCGGGCCCACCCGTCCCCGCCACGCCAGCGGCACCGCCACCGCCAACCATGCCAACGGAATGTTGGTCAACACGCCGAAAGTGTCTCCGGCGGCCAAGAGGCGATGCACGAAAGGAAAATGACCGCTCCAGCGCGCCGGCTCCAGAAAATAGACCCGGAAGTTGAACCATAGATACCGCAGACTGAAGAGTTGCCGCGTAAGCTGCTGCTCTCCAGTCAACTGGTAGTGCCATCCGAATTCCAACGGGTTGTCGAATCGCAGTTCGTTGTAGAACATGAGCCCCAGCCCAATGAGTAAGATCGGGACCGTCCCTGCCAGCAGCGGAGTCCAAACCTTCCGGTGCTCCCGCCAAGCTTGGGCCACCGGCACCAACAGGATTACCGCACCGAACAACAATGAGGGCCGCGCCCCCACCGCCAGCCCGTAGGCCAGACTGGCTACGGCCAGCCACCAGCCTCGCTGGGACGGGTGGTGCAACGCCTTCCAAATCGCCGCCAAGGCCAGCATCGTCAGCATATACCCGCAACTGATCGGCACCTCCCAAACCTCGCACCGAGCCATAAGCGGCGGTATGAATGTGGCCAAGCCAAGTGCCAGTACGCCGGCGGCCACCACCGCGACGCTGACTTCAGCAAAGTAGCGCCGCCACACTCCGCGTAGTATCCCCGTGCTCGCCAAAAAGCCAATGGCGCAAAAAATCGTCATGGCCTGACGATAGAACAGGTAGCGGCCGGTCGCCGCAACAAACGGCCAGAACAGCACCACGGCGGGTGTAACCCCGAAATAAAGGGACAACTTGCCCCTATAATAACTCAAGTCCATCACCCCAATGGGGCGAAGTGGAATCGGGCTGTAGGGGTCGGCGAGTTGCGCGAGCCCGGGCGGCACTTCTTTTTTCAGGTTGAGCTGGCCGGCGCGAAAACCCTGCACCAATAAATTGTAGTAGCTGCCAGCCGCATTCAGACTCGGCTGTGTTTGCGCGCCTTCGTGGGCCGAATACGCATAAACCCCGATGACCAGCGCGCACACTGCGGTCAGTAAGATCCACGCGTTTTTCATCGTGCCACACCGACCAGCCCCGTGTGCCGTTGTCGCAAAAACATCATCTGCCGGATGACACCTTATACACTTCGCCAGTCGAACACACGCGTTTTGCATGGCGAGGAACCGCAAGGGCTTGTCCGCCGTCCACACATGCAGGTAAAGGGGTCGGGGATGAACAATTGCATATGGGTCTGGAGGGCCAACGCCCGACTCTTGACGTCCACTGGCTTTCCCAGCTACCGCTGCCACTACAGCCAGCGCGCAATCCGCTCCGCAATCCCCTTCTCACAAACCGGCCCGAGGATCGCGCGGACCCGTTCCTTGGCCTCATCACGCGGGTATTCCACCGTGTATTTCTCAATCTGCCACCCGTTTCCCTCCAGCTCATCGAGAATCAGGTATTCCGGCCGCCGCTGCGCATTGGTCGGGAAACCAACCGACCCCGTGCCGATCCAGCCGAGATCGCCCTTTCTCAACCGCACCGGATGCGGATCGCGACCTTCCCCCTCGTATGCCGTCATCGGCACGAGCACGATCGGCTTCTCCTCCTCGGATACCTCCGCCCGCATCGTGTGCGTGTGGCCGTAGAAACACACCCGCCCGTTGTTGAACCGCAAACACGCCAACTCCCCCTTGGCATTCCGCGGCGAGCGATGATACCCGCCGCTGCTCGGCGTCACCAGCGAGTCGTGCGTCAACCAAATCGTGTCGTTTACGCACGTCGTCAGATACGGCGAGTCGATGAACTCTTTCGCCCACGGTTTGTCTTCGATCAGCTTCCACGTCCACGCCAGCGTCTGGATCGCCTCCGGACTGTACCCGGTCGATTCCACGTCCCCGCGAAGCGCCAATTCGTGGTTTCCCGCCACCCACGCCAGATGGCTATTCTCCGCCAGCGGTATCAGCCGCTCCATGCACTCCAAGGGGTCCGGGCCGTACCCGACAACGTCACCGACGAACAAATACGCCTCCGCCCCGCGGGCGCGTCCTGCGGCCAGCACCGCGTCGAGCGCCAACAGGTTTGCGTGTACATCTCCAAATACGAGGTATCGCATCCGTCAAACTCCATCCGCCGCCAATAAGGCCGCGCCCACGACGACCACCGTCTCCCCTAACGCCGCGGGGACAATCCGGAAATTCTTACGGAATGGCCCGAACACGAATCGTTCGGCCGTCTTGCGCACAGGCCCCAGAAACTTTTCTCCCGCCCGTGCCACGCCGCCGCCGACGACAACGATGTCGGGATTCAGCAACGTGATCGCGTTGGCGAGGGCGATGCCATAATACTTCGCCGATTCCGCCAGCGTGGTCTTCCCGCGCTCGATGGACAATCCCGACGACAGTTCTTCCAGAATCCGCCACCGACCGCGCACGAAGAACCGCGTGTGACCGATTTCCGTCGCGCCGAATCGTCCGTTGTGGATCTTCCCGTCGACGACAAATCCGCCGCCGATGCCGGTCCCGACGTTCGAGTACAGCACCGCGCGCCGTCCACGGCCCGCGCCGATCAGCGCTTCTGCCAGCGTCGCGGCGTTCGTGTCATTTTCGATAACCGTCGGGAGCCTGAACCGCCTCAGAAACCAGCGGCGCAGGGCAAAGCCGTCCCAACCTTTGATGTGAAAGGAGCGCACAATGCGGCCCGAGGAAGCATCTACCGGGCCACCAAACCCGACCCCGATAGCCTGCACCCGATGCCCGTGCACCAACGGACGAATCACCTGTTCGAGCTGGTCGAGGATTCCCCGAGCGCCGTTTCGCCGCACCACCGCCACGCGCACCAGTTGTTGAATGCGACCGCGCGGGTCGCACACACCCACTTGCAATTTCGTCCCGCCGATCTCCACACCGAGGTTCATCTGTAGCGGCGCTCTATAAGCGCTGACGCAGCGTTAGTTTATAGACGTGCCGCCGCCAATCCAAGCGAATTCGCGGGAATGCGCCCGTCATCAACCCTGTCGGCATGTTGCTGGTGCCGCTTGGCGTCGCGCCCTGACTGGAACGAACGAGAGTTACTTCAATAACTTCTTCCAGCGGGCAATCTGCGCGAGGACGTTTTTCGGCGACGGCGCGCCGATGGCGGTGCGGGCGGCAAGGGCGCGGCGGAGATCGAAGACTTTGCCGGCGGCAGCGCCGTATTTCTTCGCCGTCAGCTTGGGCAATGGAATCTTCGTCTTCTCCGACTCCGCAACGAGTTTGCCAACCGCATGATGGGCCTCGCGGAACGGCGTGCCTTTCGTTACGAGAAAGTCCACGAGATCGGTCGCCAGAAGCATCGGATCGCTCGCCGCGGCTTCGCATCGGGCCCGATTCACCGTCGTATGGCGCAGCATGTCGGCCATGACGCGCAACGATGCCAACAGCGTGTCAGCGGAGTTGAATAACGGCTGCTTGTCCTCCTGCATGTCGCGGTTGTAGGCCATGGGCAGCCCCTTCAGCATCGTCAACACAGCGACGAGATTGCCGTAGAGTCGCCCGGTCTTGCCACGAACCAGCTCGGCCACATCGGGATTTTTCTTTTGCGGCATCAGTGAGGAACCGGTCGTGTACGCGTCGCCGATGGTGATAAAGCCAAATTCCGCCGTTGACCACAGTATCAAATCTTCGGCGAGCCGCGACAGGTGCATCCCGCAAATCGCCGCATGGCTGAGGAACGCCACGACGAAATCGCGGTCGCTCACCGCGTCCATCGAGTTCTCGGTCACCAGGGCGAGGCCGAGTTGACGCGCGACGTACGCCCGGTCGAGCTTCAACGTGGTTCCGGCGAGCGCGCCGGAGCCGAGCGGGCAACGGAACAAACTGAGCAACGACCACGCGAAACGACCGTGGTCGCGCTCGAACATTTCGGCGTACGCAAGCATGGCGTGGCCAAACAGCACCGGTTGCGCCCGCTGTAAGTGCGTGTAACCGGGCATGACGACACCGGCGTTGTTCTCCGCTAGGGCGACCAGGGACTTTTGGAGCATCCGAATGGCTTCCAGCACGCGCACAACTTCATCGCGGAGCCAGAGACGGATGTCCGTGGCGACCTGATCGTTGCGGCTGCGACCGGTGTGAAGTTTCTTTCCCGCCGCGCCGATCTCGCGGACGAGCGCGGATTCGATGTTCATGTGAACATCTTCGCAGTCGCGATCCCATTGGAATTTGCCCGATGCGATCTCGCGCTCGATGGCTCGCAGGCCGCGCTCGATCTTGGCCGCCTCGGCCCGGGTAAGGAGGCCGACTTTCGCCAGTCCTTTCGCGTGCGCGATCGAGCCGGCGATGTCGTGCTTGTACAGCCGCCAGTCGAAGCTCACGCTCTCCGTGAACGCCTTGACCGCTTCCGCGGGCCCGGCCGAGAACCGACCGCCCCACGTTGGTTGGGCTGATTTCTTCATGGAACAAACACGCTCAGTAGTTCCCGCCGCCGTGTGGTCCCGCGCCCGGCGGCATCATGTGTTGCATGTTGGCCATCATCATTTCCTGGATGCTGCCGTACTTCGTGTAGTTGCCTGGCGGATCGAACAACGACGCGTCCGGAGCCGATAACTTGACATTGGTGAAGTGCGTGGTGATCGTCGAGCCACCCGCCTGCATCTCCGTCTTGATGGGGAAATTGTTCAGATCGGTTGCCTGCCACGCCAGAACCTCATGCTGCGATCCGTCGTCCGCCGTGAAGGCGAGCTTGTTTTCCACGCATGGATGACCGTCCACCGTGTCTTTGCCAACCTGCGTGACATCGATCTTGGGCTCTTTGGCCACCGGCTTGTCCGCCGGCGACGCCTGTGCCGGAGCGATTTCCGTATACGACTTCATCCCCGGATACATGAGGTACATCACCTTCTTGTCGGTCCGATAGATGTTGACGGCTCGGTCCATGCCCATCTGTTTCATCTGGGCAGCGGCTTGCGGCGGCATCGGGGAGCCTTTCATGCTCGTCATGTCGATGTCGGTGCGCAGGTTGCCCTTGAGGAACTCGTAGGAGGCTTCCATCTCCATGGGCGCACCGTGCTGGGCGTCCGCAATCGAAATGTCGGCGGTGGCCGTGAACGCTTGGTTCTTGCCAAATATCCTCGCCATGTCCGCGCTGCCGATATTACCCGGCCCGGTGCCGAGCATCCGTTGCGCAAAACCCGTCGAGACCGCCGTACACGCCATCACTGCCATCACTGCGTACACCCGGAATGCCTTCATTGCTTGGTTCTCCTTCTCCGTTGTTTGGTGCCCCAGCACCGTAGCAAGCGCAGTGCAGCCACAACAACAAAAAAATCGCCGCCCGCCGCGCCGTCCGGTAGAGTATCCCTGTGAAATACGACTTCCGCGCCGTGCTGTTCGACTTGGATGGCACACTGGCCGATACGCTCAACGATTTGGCCAATGCGACCAACTGGGCGCTGGCGCAAGTCGGATGTCCCCCCCACCCGGTCGACAGCTACCGCTACAAGGTCGGCGACGGCGCGCGCGAACTCTGCGCCCGCGCGCTGCCAGCGGACAAGCAGGAGTTGACCGACCAGGTTCTGCGGCTGATGGGACGGCGCTACGACGAGCACTGTTTTGACCTCACGAAGTTGTATCCGGGGATTCCCGAGATGGTTTCCGCGCTTGCGGAACGACAATTCAAGCTGGCGGTGTTATCCAACAAGCCGGACAAGTTCACCAAGCGAATGATCGCGTATTATTTCAACCCCTCGCCGTTTGCCGTCGTGCGCGGCCAGTTGCCGAACGTGCCCCTCAAGCCCGACCCGACCGCAGCAGCGCAAATCGCACAGGAACTGGCGATCGCGCCCTCGCGCTGGTTGTATCTCGGCGACACGAACACCGACATGCGCACCGCCCGCGGGGCGGGAATGCACCCCGTCGGCGTGCTCTGGGGGTTTCGCGACCGTGACGAGTTGCTCCAGAGCGGCGCCGAGCACATCGTGGCGAAGCCACAGGAAGTGCTCACCTTGTTGTAATTGCGCCTCCGTGAGGCGATTCCACCGCAAAAGATGGAAGGACGCCTCGCCGGAGCAAGGCGTCCTTCGCGTGATTGCTCTTGGATAATTGCCGAACTAACGCCGACCGCGGCCGCCGCCACCGAAGTCGCGTTTGCCGCCACGGCCGCCGCCACCGCCACCGCCGCCGAAATCGCCGCGGGGACGTTCCTCGCGCGGACGGGCTTCGTTCACGGTAAGAGCACGGCCATCGATCTCCTTGCCGTTAAAGTCGGTGATGGCCTTGTTGGCCTCTTCCTGCGTCCCCATTTGCACGAACGCAAAGCCACGGGATTTGCCCGTGAACTTGTCCATGATGAGTTCGCAACTGACGACGTTGCCCGCCTGCTTGAACAGGTCGAGAATCTGCCCCTCGGTCGTATTGAACGAGAGATTGCCTACGAATAACTTGGTTGCCATACTGGGGTAGTTATTATCCTTCTGCTGCGGTAGGAGGTCTCAGTGACTGTTCCCGCTCATCGGGTTTCGGACTGCCACCAAAGCGAACGAGGCTGACTGACATTCCACCAATCTCACTGCGGCGTCTTCCATTGCTAGCAGAAAAAGCATAGGCCAGATTCGCGAAATTGCAACTGTTTTCTGGATGTGTGGAAGTTGCTGGGCTTCAAGTAGTTCTGCCAGCCGGCACCCGGCGAATCACCGTCGTCAGGCCCTTACGAGGCCAACCGCTGGCTGGAGTAACCCGTTCAATACCAAGCTGAACGAAGTCGCTATTCAAAAGAAAGCTCAGTGAACCGCGGTGGAGTCCTATCGCTTGTTCTTGCCCTTCAACACCGCCGCCCGCGTCCGCAACCGCAGGGCATTTAAGCGAATGAAGCCGGTGGCGTCGGTCTGGTTGTAGGCGCCCTTGTCGGCTTCCATGGTGGCGATGTATGGGTTGTACAGCGACACGGGGCTTTTGCGGCCGGCGGTGATCACGTTGCCCTTGTAGAGCTTCAGTCGCACGGTGCCGGTGACGTTCTTCTGACTCTCGGTGACGAATGCCTGGAGCGCCTCGCGTTCGGGACTAAACCAGAATCCGTAGTACACCAGTTCGGCGTATCGCGGGATGAGCGAATCGCGCAGGTGCATGACCTCGCGATCCATCGTGATCGTCTCGATCTGGCGATGGCCGAAATGCAGGATGGTGCCGCCGGGCGTTTCGTACACGCCCCGCGATTTCATGCCGACAAACCGGTTCTCAACGAGATCGACGCGGCCGATGCCGTGTTTGCCGCCGAGTTTGTTGAGCGTGCGCAGGACGTTGGCGGGTGACAACCGTTTGCCGTTGACGGCCACGCAGTTGCCCGACTCAAAATCGAGTTCGATATACTCGGCCCGGTCGGGTGCGTCCTCGGGCGACACGCTGAGCTTGAACATGTCTTTCGGCGGCTCGGCCCACGGATCTTCGAGGATGCCGCTCTCAAACGAAATGTGCAGGAGATTGCGGTCCATCGAGTAGGGTTTCTTCGCGCTGGCCTCGACCTTGATCCCCTTCTCGGCGCAATACGCCAGCATCTCGGCGCGGCCTTTGAATCGATTGTGGTACTCGGGCAACCGCCACGGAGCGATAATTTTCAGGTCGGGTGCCAGCGCGGCATAGGTCAACTCGAACCGGCACTGGTCGTTACCCTTCCCTGTCGCGCCGTGGGCCACAGTGTCGGCGTGCTCCTTGCGGGCGACCTCGACCTGCGCCTTGGCAATCAGCGGTCGCGCGATACTGGTGCCGAGATAATACTGGTTCTCGTAGATCGCGCCCGCCTGAACGATCGGGAAGATAAAGTCGCGCGCAAATTCCTCGACGAGGTCCAGCGCGTAGAACTTGCTCGCGCCCGTGGCCCTGGCCTTTTTGTCGAGGCCCTTGAGTTCCTCTTCCTGGCCGATGTCGGCGCAATACGCGACGACTTCGCACCGATGGGTTTCTTTCAACCAATGCAGAATGACGGACGTGTCGAGTCCGCCCGAATAGGCGACAACGATTTTCATAAGCCCGCACGTTGTAATGCTCTTGCCATCAAAAATCACGAAAAATCTGGACTCACCCGTCTGCACCCAAATAAGTGGAGTGGTCGTAGTTCGTGATCTTTGCGGGCGAGCTTCTTCCGGGGAATCGTGCCGTACTCCTAAAACACTGGACTTTGTCTCGACCGTTGCTTTACAACCCGGCCATGGGCCCACGTCACCAGAGTGTTGGCGGCAGTTTTTTGGTTCGGGTGATTGCGGCCACGCTGCTCGTCGCCATGGCCGTCCTGATGATCGCTGTATCCAGGCAGGATTCGGCGACGGTGGACGAAACCACCTATCTGGGGGCCGGCTACACCTTTTGGCAAGGGCATCGCTATTACCTCTCGTCCGACCACCCCCCGTTGGATCAGTTGCTCGACAGCCTGCCGTTGCTGGCGATGGACGTGCATCTGTCCGACAACGCGCAGGCACTCCTCAGCCGACGAACTGGCTACCCGTGGACCCTGACCTGGAGTGACGAGATGCAGCCTCTGGAAACCCTGTTTCCACAAGGGCGGGACAACTGGTACTTCTGGGCGATACCGGAAGGACAGTTGTTTGGACAGATTTTCGTGTACGATGGCGCCAACGACGCTGAGGCCATGATGTTCGCCGGTCGGTTGATGCAGGTGGGGCTGACGCTCCTGGCCGGCGTGTTCATCTTTTGGTGGGCCAAACGGTTGGGCGGGCCGACTGCGGCCTTGATCGCGCTGGCCACGTATGTGGCCAATCCCTTGGTGTTGGGGTATGGCCACTTGATCATCACTGACGTCGGCGCGATGGTCATGGTTCCCGTCGCGGTGTTCGCGCTGGGCCGGTTTGTCGAGCAGCCGGGCCGGACAACGGCCCTGTGGGCCGGTGCGATTGTCGCCTGC
Organism: Verrucomicrobiia bacterium; assembly: GCA_049515295.1. Taxonomy (GTDB): domain Bacteria; phylum Verrucomicrobiota; class Verrucomicrobiia; order Palsa-1439; family Palsa-1439; genus Palsa-1439. The sequence continues at coordinate 27,954 of JBEKUF010000007.1, forward strand.
TGCCTGGCTCTGGAATCCAAATCGCTGGCGCTTGGCCCGATTCTGGTCGCGCTGATGTGTCTGTATCAGTTTACGTCCCGTCCAAGCTGGTCCCACTGGAAGAAATTCCTGCGGAATTGCGGATGGGTCGCCCTCGCCGGTTGGCTGGTGCTGCTGATCGCATACTTTCCAGAATGGAAGTTTCCGCCGCCCATTTCTGCGTCGCAAGCAACCCAGCTTGGCGTCCCCGGGTGGTTCCAAGCCCTGCGATTCGTGCTAATACCGCGCGATTTTTTCAAAGGGCTGGCGATTGTGCTGGCCCAGGCTTATCACCCACGCGAAGCTTATCTCAACGGCCTCTGGCAGAACGGCGGGTGGTGGTACTATTTCCCGGTTGCCCTGCTGCTGAAAGTTCCCATTCCCATCCTGCTTTTGGCGGTGGTCACGCTGGGGCTATTGGTCGGCCGCATACGCCGGCAGGAGTTTTCCGCTCTGGTGCCGTGGTTGGCAGCGGGAGTTTACCTCATTATCTCCATGAGTAGCAAAGTGAATATCGGCGTGCGGTACACCCTGCCCCTCATGCCACTTGTCTCCGTCGGCATCGCCACGCAGTGGCCCGCGGTCGCGCCAAGATGGCGACCTTTGGTGTGGCTGCTGGCTGGTTGGCTCGGAGTGGAGGCCCTGATCGCCTATCCGCTCTACATCCAGTACTTCAATGAGTTCGGCGGCGGCGCCGAGAATGGGTACAAGTACCTGGTTGACTCAAACTATGACTGGGGACAGGACGCGAAGCGGCTCAAGCGGTTCCTCGCCGACCGCGGCATCACCCACATCTATCTCGATTACTTCGGGACGCAGTACAACATCGAGTACCTTAAGATTCCCAACACGCGCGTCAACGCAGAGCAAGCGCGTCATCTCAATGGCGGATGGCTGGTGGTGTCCGCGTCGGAGCTGATGCGACCGGAATGGGCGTGGTTACGGGAGTCGCATTCGCCAGCCGCGCGCGTGGCTTGTACGCTGTTCGTGTACCAGCTTGGGCACGCCGAATAACGCCGCCAATTCCAATCCGCCGGGCGCGCCCGATCTTCCAGAAACCGCTCGTCCCCACTGAGCTTGGAGGTCTCGACCAAATGCGGCGCTGGTGCCATCCTCATGAGGCGGGATCATGTGCCCAGCACGCTCCGACGCATTCGGACCCACTTCTGCTCAATCGCTCGGGGGCACCGTTCGGCAGACGCTTCTAGTTGGCAGTTATTGATTGCCCTTCACAGCCTCGTGCAAGACGTCGAGCGCACGGCGGGCCGTCTCGTCCCACGTGAGGAGATTGGCTCGCTTCATGGCCGCCTCGCTCATCTGGCGACGCAATGAGTCAGTAGTCAACAACAACAACAATTTCTCCGCAAAGCCAGCGATGTCACCGTGCTGGACAAGAAAACCTGATTCACCGTCGCAAACTGATTCACACAGTCCTGGCGAGTTGCTAGCGACGGTAGGCGTGCCGCAAGCCGCGCATTCCGTAACGCACAGCCCCCAACCCTCTTTGGGCGACGGGTACGCCAGGACCCACGCGCGTTGCATCTCGTCACGCAACTTCTCAGCGTCCAAGTAACCTGTCATCCTCACGCGGTCCTGCAGCTTCTTCGATGCAATGATGCTACGCAGTTCAGTCTCAAAGTCGCCTTGACCAACAATAGTCAGAGTTGCGGCGGGCAACTTGCGGGCGATAATCTCGAATGCGTCAACAACGTGTGTGACGCATTTGGTCTTGCGTATGCGCCCAACCCACAGTACCGATGGCTGCTTGGTCTTTGTCAGGCCTGGATGGAAGAGGCAAGAATCAACTCCGTTGTATACGACTCGCACGTTGTCAGTAGGGACGCCGTTGGCTATAATGTCCTGTGCTGTTGAGTTTGAAACGGCCACGAACAGGCGTTTGCGGTACACTCTCATCGCCAGCTTCTCCATTGCTAATACATAAGCCGCAGTGGGCCAAGCGATGTTGCCGAAGATGCTTGTTCCAAACAGATGATGGACATAGCCGACGACGGGCCTTGATGTGTACCATGGGAGCATACAGGCAACTTTCGAGATGTGTTCGACAATCACGTCCACATCGGCTTGCCGCGCATACCAAGGCGCGACAAAGTTGAATGTCTCCTCAATCGCTACGCGATTGATGTGCACTCCTCCAACCTCACTCGGGCATGGGGACTCGCCGGGAAAGCGGCTGGTCAACAACTGTACATCATGCCCCCAGCTGGCCCATCGTGTGGCGGTTTGGCGTAGCACTTCCTCCACGCCGCCAGCGCGGGGATTCAGCCAGTCGCGGTGATTGAGTATCAGTAGTCGCATGGAATGTCATTCTGTGGGTCTTGGTGTCTCTTGAAAAAACCGGGGACCCACAAGACGACGATGAAAAATGCCACGGGTTGGGACACCCACTCGGCGGTCAGCACCCGTTTCAACCTGACTGTGGGCGTGGCCTCTGGTCGGAGAACGCCGAAACATCGTCATGGCAGTGATGTGCGCCTCAGGCAGAGCCTTACGTAGACGAACCAATGCCGGAGTGAACGGGATTGCATCACCAAACCCTTGTAGACAGAACATAATGATACGATTTGGTGGGTCACTCATAACTCGTACCGCTCCCCGCTCACGACAGCGGGACGCTGGCTTGTGAGTTGTCAACGAGTTCAAGCCATCGTTCCTCAAGGAAGATGTTGGGGCCAATGTCTCTGGCGATTCCGTACAGCGGTTGACGGGGAAAGAACCAGAGTCTCCGGCGAATGCCCCTTACGACAATCCCTTGGCCGATGGTGTGCCAATCGGGGTCAACCCGCATCCACTCGATGTGGTCGCCCACACGATATTTGGGCCCCGTCATTTCCAAGCCTTTTGGGTGTGGAGTTGGTGCACGAGCCGGAGCACGTGGTCAACGGTCAGATTCCTGATGCAAGCGTAGTCGCATCCCGCCTTGCACGCAAGCGGGCGGCTGGAATACCCGAAGCACTGGCGGCACGGTAGGTCGTAGTGGAGCGTGACGTGCGGCGTGAACAGGTTTGCATCACGAATCCTTCGTAGGCAGAACACAATGACCTGCTGTGGTAATTTGTTCAGTCGGCTTAGGGGTCGCATGGAATGTCGCTCTGGCGGTCTTGACGCTTGGAGAAGAAACCAAAGGCTCACAAGACGACGATAAAAAGTGTCGCGGGCAGAAACACCCAATCGAGAACCTTCTTTATAGCCTTTTTCATACTGAACCTTCGTATATCACCTCCTACGATGATTGTCTACTTCATCATCGTTGCCTGTTCTTTTCTTCTCAGCCTTCCCCTTGCCCCCACCGCTACGCTCGCCGTATTTTGCCCATGCCGACCAACTACGCTACGCCGCTCGCATCCCGCATCCAGCCGCGCGGAAATGTCAAGGCTTACAGTGGGGCCGGAGGCGGCACGAGGGGAGCGACCAGGTCGAGCGAGGTGGGCTTGCGTCGGAACACGTAGATTCCGCGTTCGGCAAACAGGCATTGGTAATCGGGATTGTTCGCGAAAGCCATCGATCTCGACGTCGGGATCGGTGGATACATCCGCGCAAAGTTCATATCGAGGTAGACCCAATCATAGTGGAACATCTGCTGGGGATCATCTTTCACCATGATATTGTTGGAGAATTTGGGCCGGTCGGAAAAGAAGGCGCCCTCGCGGTCGGGCGCGTACAGCACAGGGACTCCGGCGGGTATCAAGGCGCAGGCGCGGACCTGGGCGTCATAGTGCGGCAGCGGTTGGTACTCGCGGGGCGAAAACCAGAATGGCCAGTGGGCGATCGACATCACACAGATCAGCATGGGCAATACGGGGCGCAGAGACACGGGTCCGAACCGTTTGCGAAGAAGCGCCTCCAGCCGCGCGCGACCGAAGAGTTCATGGACATCTTTGGTCCTCGGTTGAATCACGACTTCATGCGGGGAACGGAGGGTTGCACAGAGCACGATGGCCGGCAGCGAACAGCCCATCGACCACGGAGGCTCGTTTTGCCTTGATTTGGTAGGCAGCACCCTCACGAATTGTCTGGTAGTGGGCTACTTTGAAATCCTAAACTGCTTGGCCAAACATCAGTTTGGTGCCTCGCTGTAGGGAATCATCGACCCCTGTTCTACTGCGTCTGAGCGTGGTGTATCGCTTTCTGCACGCATGTTTTCTCCTCAGTTTTTCACGCCGCTACTGGTTCCACGCAAGGAAATGCTCAAAGACCGTCACAAGGGCGATGAACAACAAAATCCCCAGACATATCAACGCAGTTTTCATTTCCTCAGTATGATGCTGGCATAAGCGATTGGTATTCAAGCGGGACTTGTGCCAATGTCAAGAATTGAACTTGCCTGATAATCAAAATCTTACACTCCTTCAGGAGGGGCTAAAAGTGCCACTATTTCTTCTAAACTCCATACGTGATCGGCAATTAGTCTACCGGTTTCCCTGAGTAGGCTGGCGGCGTGGACGCGGTGCCCGGCAGTTTCTTGACGCGCAACACGTACATGGTGTGCGGGACGAAGGGGTAAAACCATTCTTTCTCCACTCCCCGCTTCACCGCCACCAATTCGAGGTCGAGAGCGTCAAAAACGTCCAACCAATCCTTCTCGGACTTGAAATTGAATGGGGTGTCTACGGAGTGGAGACGATTGTAGAAGAAGTCCTGTGGTTTGCGGAGGATGCTTTCGTCGTCTTCGAATATGACTAAGTTACCCTTGCAGACGCGGATTGCCTCCTTGAGAACCCGGATCGGGCGGTTGCAGTGATGCAGGACGTACGCGAGCAGAACACAGTCATGAGAGCTGTCAGCCAGCGGAATGTGGATGCCATCATAAAGAATCAGGGGCAATTCGGTCAGGCCAAGGGGTTTAACATCAACGCATGTGACCGTGAGCGAGAGCCGCTTCTCGATCTCACGCGCAATATAGCAACGGCCAGCCCCCAGATCAAGGACCCGACCGTACAGATAAGGACTGCTGTGGTCGACAATCTTGCTCGCCTTTTTCAAGGCTAAGCCTTTGACGAGTCGTTGAAAGGGTCTCATGGTGCCCAGTCCTAGTAGAAGCGGGTTCTGCGCTTCAAGACAATGGTAGAGGGCGGTAGCGGCTCTCGCCGCTCGAAGACGAAGACATTGTCCTCTCGAAACACGAGTGCGTACATGCTGTTCGTGGCAAAGCTGGCGAAGGTATCCCGAGACACTTGCAGATCAGAAGGTCCATTGGGCATCCACAGTGTGTAATTCATGTCAAAAATCACCCAATTGAACTTGAACATCTCCTCAGGCATCTCAACGAACCGCTCGGACGTCGTGAAAACGTCCCGCTGCGAAAGGTGGCCAACCAACTGGCCTGGGCCCACCAGGCACGAAGCGTTCTTCGGGATCAGTTCGAACGCCCGTTCGCGGGCCGATTGCTCGGGTAGCGCCACAAACTCGTGCCAGTTAAACCACTGCCACCAGTTCGAAAGACAGAGCACGAATACGACGGCCATCACGACAGAGCGAACGCGCGGGCCGCTGAAGATTCCGGGGACCAGCCTTTCCCACCGTGGCAGAGCACATATGGTAGCGACGCAGAGGAACGCACCGATGTTGACGTCATAGTGCCAAGCGAGCACACGCATTCCGTCGTTGGTGGATATGGTGTTGATGAAACCGTCGGGCAATGCAAAGACAGCTTCCGGAGCACAGAGCGGAAGCAGGAACCCTAAGGGCTGCAATAGGGACACGAGAAAAAGAAGCGTCTTGCCGTTAGAAATCGACTGGAGCACCACAGCAGGACTAGAAAACATGTTGCCGATCACCGACCACACGCTCTTTCCAAACGGAGCCAGGGTCTCCAGTGCGATGTAAGCCCGGCCCTGGGCGAAATAGGGCTGAATCACCTTGAACGACAACAGCAGCGAGGCGACGGCGAGCACGCCCGGCGTGACGATCCATTGCCAACGCCTCTTGGAGACGGTCGCGTAGGGCAGAAACATCGCAACTGTGAACGCTGTGTTCTCCTTTCCCAGACACGCCAAGGCTGCGCACAGGACGAACGGCCAGAACCGCTCGGCAACAAAAAAGTAAAACGCCAGCATCAGAAACGGAAGGGGGAAAATGCTAGTATGAAGCTGGTTCACGTGCTGGGATACAATGCTGGGATAAAACAGAAACGCCAGCATCCCAAGAATCGCCGCAGGCGCTTCCTTCAATACACGTAACCCGATCAAATACACGGCTAGCCCCGCAATGGAAATCGAAAGAGTTTGAAGAAGAATCAATGTCTTCGGACCCGGCACGAGCGCGTACATCGGCCAAAACAGCATGATCAAGGGCTCTTGATGCATCTCGAATTCCGGGCCCTGTAAATACGGATGCCAAAAGAACTTTCCATGCAACGCCGTATAAAAGAACCAGTTGACGTTGGCAATGTCACCCGACTGATAGGTGCACAGATCAAATTTACGGCACGCTAACCAAAAGAAGAAACCCGTGTAGACTGCCAATATGACGGCCACCGTCTTTGCTGCCTTGGTCCGCGGCAGGGCCAGTTTCATCGCACGCGCTCCCATGAATTGTACTTCCAGTCCGACTCCCCGCCAAGACGGTGGAACACAAACACGTTATTCTCGGCGAAGATCAGTTGGTACCGGGGGTTCTTGTAGAATGAATCGAAAAACTCCTGTGTGACCACCGGAGCATATTGCCGGTCGTTGGCGTCCAAGAGAACGTATTCGAATTGGGCGGCATACTCCGGTCGGGTCGTAAAGTAACCCAGGTGATCGTAATGTTCGCGGCTGGTCAGGTGGCCCTGAATGCGCAGCGAGGTGATCACCGACTTGTCCGGCGGGATCCGCTCAATGGCGTCAATCACGGAATCGTAATAGGGAAGCTTGTGGTACTGATGCGGGTAAAACCAGAGAAACCAATGCGACGCACACAGGACCAACAGGGCGACCGCCAATTGCCTCTCATAATTCTGTCCGCCCCAACGGCTCGATAACCACGCCGCCAGCTTCCTGCAGGTGTAGACGGCGCCGATGAACAGAAACGATCCCGTGAACACGTTGTAATGCCAGGCGATGACCTTCAGTGCAGAATTGTCCGCGAGCAGATTGATTCCGAGATCGGGTAGGGCCAGCAAACTGGCGAGGCTGCCGAATGGCAGGATCCAGGCCAGCGGCTGGATCAGATTAACAAAATAGGTGATGTTCTCCTCGTCGAGCACGTGGCTGATCACGAGGCCCGGATGAGTGAGCGCGTTGCCCACGATCGACGCGGGGGTGTTGCCGAGGTAGGTGAACATTCTCATCACGTGCCATTCGTGCCCCTGTCGAAAATGGGGCATCACGATGAACATCGCGAACCAGAAATAGACGGCTCCCAGAATCGCGGGTGCGAACACCCATTTCTTCTCGCGGCGCAGCAGCAGGCTGTACACCGCGAACATGCCGATGGCCAGGGCCACATTCTCGCGGCCCAAACAGGAGATGAACGCCAACACCAGGAACCAGCCGAAACGTTGCTCGAGATAGAAATAAAATGTGAACAGGAGAAACACCGCAATGAACGACGGCTCTTCGATCTGATTGACGTTCTGGGACACCAGCGGGGGCAGCAGCAGAAACGCCGTCGTCAGAACCATGGCCGTCGCGTGGGACGCGACGATCTTGCGAGCGATCAGGTACATTGGTATGGCGGTCAATCCCAGAAACAAAGTCTGCAGGAAAATCAAAATGGGGACGCCGGGAAACAAGGCATACGCGGGGATCAGCAGGGCCCACAAGAACGCGCTGTGGACGCCAAGGTTGCTCATGTCAATCGTACAGACATAGAATGGGCGCCCACGCAGGGTGTACCAGAACATGTTGTTGAAAAACCCGAAGTCGCTGGTGGCATTTCCAAAGTACGCCCAACGACGGTAGGCCAGCGTGAAAAACACCGCGACATACACGACAACGAGGCCCGCCAGCGATTTGACAATAGAACGGTTGGACATTTGTAGGCTCTTCAGCTTATCAGGCGGTATCGCAAAATCAGACGGATCATATTCGCGCCGGTGCGAATCGCGCCCTTGAGGTTGCCCGTGATCTTGGATTCGCCGATTCGACCACGATAGTTGACCGGAATCTCGATGACGCGCAAGCCGTTTTGCAAGGCCAAAATGACCATCTCGGGAAGAAAATGCGATGCGGTCACCGTAAGCTTGTCGAGGATGCGCTGTAACGCCTGGCGATTGATGAGTCGCAGGGTGCAGCCACAATCAGACAGTGAGGGGCCATTAAACAGGTATTCCACCATCTTGGCGACGACGATGTTCCCCATCCGAAGAAACCAACCCATGTTCGCCTCCGCCCAGATCAGTTCCCGTGTCGTCCGCGTGCCACAGACCATGTCAAAGTCGCTCGCGTACGCCAACAGTTTGATCACGTCGGTTCCCACGAATGTCCCGTCCGGCTCCGCCAGGATGATGAATTCCCCGGTGGCTTCGCGCAAACCGCGCTGCAACGCCGCGCCGTAGCCCTGCCTCGTTTCCGTCGCCACCCGAGCGCCCGCGGCGGCGGCCCGCTCCGCGGTGAGATCCTTGGAGTTATTGTCGACGACCAGGATTTCGTCCACCACGCCGACGCGGAAGAAGTCTTGGACCGCGTCGGCGATGTTGTCCTGCTCGTTGTACGCCGGGAATACAAGACTGACTTTCTTGCCGTTCCACATAGCGGTGACTAGGTTGCCTCCTTGCGCGCCATAATCAGCATCTGCCCGGCGAAAGGACGAATGGGGCTGCGGAGATAGAGCCGAATCAAGAATGGGATGACGGGCAACCGCGATTTGAGAGAAAACGGCATGAACCGCGGCATGACACGGATAACTTCCAGCCCGCAAGATCCGATGAGATCGCTCAGACCCTTGTCGGTGAAAATCATCACGTGAGTGAAATCATCAAAGTAGTCGCGGTAGCAATACCGAAAATTCGGCTGGATAACGATCAACTTCCCGCCCGGTTTGAGAACCCGCTTCACCTCCCCCAAGGTTTGCTCAATCTGCTCCAGCGTCAGGTGCTCCAACAAGTTGCTGGCAAAGGCAACGTCGACGCTGGCGGCGGGTGCAAACGCCAGGTCCATGCAGGGGCCGACGTGAACTTCCACGCCGGCGGCGGCGGCCTTCCGAATGGTCTCGGCAATGTCGACGGCCAGTTTGTGCGTCGCCTGAATGTTGTTGATGAAATCGCAGTAGCCGGCCCCCAATTCCAGCACGCAGCCGTTGACCGGCACTTCCGGCTGGAGCCATTCGCAGATCAACCGCCAGACCACCGAGCGTTGCCGGTCAAACTGGTAGCGGGTCTGGTAGTACGCACCCCAATCGGTCATCCGAGCTAGTCCCTCCAACTCGGGGGCAAGTTCCTGGCGATCTCGATTGCGCCGAACTTCTGGCTCTGGCGGGCCCCCACCCCGCGTACCCAGGTGGCCATGCGCTGCAACCCGTCCTCCAATCCAAACTGCGGTTGGGTCCCAAACACCCGCTGGGCTTTGGCGTGGGCGGAGTAGGCGTGCTTGACCTCGTTGCGCGCCGTCAGGTATTGCGGGCGAAACTCGGCGCCCATCACCCGGCAGATTGCCCGGGCGAGTTCGTTGACGGTGTAGGGTTGCTCCGCGCCCACGTTGAAGACTTCGTTGTAGGCGGCGGGTACATCCACGGAGCGGGCGATCACCGGCGCCACATCCCCGATGTAGCTGAACGCCCGGGTCTGTTCGCCGTCGCCGAACACGGGCAGCGGTTTGCCCTGCAGAATGTTATTCATGTAGATCCCGACAACGTTGCGGTACTTGTCCCCGATGTTTTGACGCTCACCGTACACATTGTGGGGACGAAACACAATATAGCGCAGCCCGAACAATTCATGCGCCGAGCGAAGGTCCAATTCTACCGCATACTTGGCCACTCCGTACGGGTCTTCCGGTTGCGGCGCCAACTCCTCGGTCATGGGCAATTGATTGCGCCCGTACACGGCAATCGATGAGGTAAACACGAAGCATTCTACGTCGTGGTTCACCGCGGCGTTAATCAGGTTAACGCTGCCGATGAGATTATTCTCATAGTTGAATCGCCGGATAAAGTGGCTCAACCCTTCCGCCGCGTACGCCGCCAAATGAAAGACATAATCGAATCGGTGCTCGGCAAACAGCGCCGCAATCAGGGATGCGTCGTTCACGCTGCCGTGAACGAACGTGGCCCGTGAATTCACATTGTCGGCAAACCCACCGGAGAGGTCGTCCAACGCCACGACTGCGCAATTCTGATTGAGCAGTTGGTCTACCACGTGTGATCCGATGAAGCCCGCCGCACCCGTTACTATGGCCTTCTTGCCCTGCATTAACGGGTGCATCGTCGCTTAGTTTGCATCGCTCTGTAAATAAAAAAGTTGCCGCCGTCCGTGATCCGTGCTCTTGCGGACGACGGGCCGTGGTCGAGCGCGACCGTCTTCCCGCTTCGAACGATTTGCGAACCGGTCGTTTTCACACGCCGGACCAACCACTTACTCAACGGCGCGGAGTCGCACCAGGGCATTCTGAGCTTCGACAAGATCGGGCTTGATGCGCACCGCCTGCTTGTAGTGGCTGATCGCCTCCTGTACCCGGCCTGCTCGCTCCAGGGCGACCCCCAGATTGTAGTGCGCGTCGGCATAATCCGGCTTGATTCGCAGCGCTTGCTCCCAATGCTCCATCGCCTCCCGCAGCCCCCCCAGTTGGACCAGGGCAAGCCCCAGATTGTTGTGTGCCTCGGCATAATCGGGCTTGATCCGCAGGGCCTGCTCGTAGTGCCCGATGGCTTCCTGTAGCTTGCCCTGTCCCATCAAAGCAGTTGCCAGATTGTTGTGTGCCTCGGCATAGTCAGGCTTGATTCGCACCGCCTTTTCCCAATGTTCGATCGCCTCCGGTACGCGGCCAACTCCCCGGAGTGCGACCCCCAGGTTGTAGTGTGCCTCGGCGTCATCGGGTTTGATCTGCAGGGCCTGCTCGTAGTGCCCGATCGCCTCCGGCAGCCGGCCCTGCCCCATCAAGGCAGTTGCCAGATTGTTGTGCGCCTCGGCGTACTCGGGCTTGAGCCGCAAGGCCTGCTCATATTGCTCTATCGCCTCCGGCACGCGCCCAACTCCCTGTAGTGTGGCCCCCAGGTTGTAGTGCGCCTCGGCGAAATCGGGTTTGATCCGCAGGGCCTGCTCGTAGTGCCCGATTGCTTCCGGCAGCCGGCCCTGTTCCATCAAGGCGGCTCCCAGATTGTTGTGTGCCTCGGCGTCATCGGCTTTGATCCGCAGGGCCTGCTCGTAGTGCCCGATCGCCTCCGGCAGCCTGCCCTGTCCCATCAAGGCGGCTCCCAGATTGTTGTGTGCCTCGGCGTACCCGGGCTTGAGCCGCAAGGCCTGCTCATATTGCTCCATCGCCTCCGGCACGCGGCCCAGTCGAACCAAGGCGTGCCCCAAGCTGTAGCGCGCGCGGGGGTTGTTGGGACGTTTCTCCACGGTGTCCTGCCAAATAGTCACCTCCGAGTTGTAGTCCCGATTGCGTTGGACGGTCAGGAATGTGAGTAGCACCACCAGGGACCCACCCGCCACGCATCCGAGCACAACGCCTTGCTGCTTCTGGAACAGCCGTTTCCCGAGGGCAACCGCGCCGACCACGGCGATCGTGACCACGGCTGCCAGCGGCAGGTACATCCGGTGTTCCGCCATCGGCGATCCCACAATCGGCACCACGCTGGAGGTCGGCGCCAGAATCACGAAGAACCAAGCCCCAACAAACCCGATGGCTGGCTGCCGCTTCAGCGCGAACAATACGCCGGTTGCCAGGACCACCAGAACCAGTGCGTACGGCGCCACCGCCAGAGCCCCTATCGGCACATACTCTCCGTAGTCCAAAATCAACGGATACGGCCAAACGGCCAGACGGAGGTACTGCACGACCGCTCGACATTGCACCAGCGCATAGCCCGACCACGTAATCTCCAGACCATAGCCGACACCGCGGGCGTGCAAGCCGGCCATCAAATAGCCCAGCCACAGCCAACTGCTGGCCAACCCCAGATACAGGCGCCAGTGTCGAGTCCATGCTTCCCGAAAGCTCCCACTGACAAAAGTCCTGTCGTACAGCAGCACCATCAACGGGGCCGTCACTATCACTTCCTTGCTCGCCACGCCCAGGTAACAGGCAGCCACCGACAGGCTGAACCACCCGAGCGCTCTCCGGGATTGCGCACCGCGAAGGAAACCATACAGGCTCAGCAGATAGAACAACCCCATCAACGACTCACACCGCTGGGAGATGTACGTCACCGCCTCGGTCTGCAGCGGATGAACCATCCAGAGGACCGCCACCGCCAGCGCAACCCACTCCCCCGACGCGCCGAATCGTTCCCGCAACCCTGGCCGCAAGAGCGTCCTCCGCACGATGCCATACAGCGTCAATGCCGCCAGAATATGGATGATCAGATTGAGCGCGTGATAGCCCCACACGCCTGTCCCCCCCAGCGCATAGTTGACGGCCAGCGAGAGGTTCACAACCGGGCGACCTCCCACAGCCGAGGTGGCGGACGGCGACAGGGCCTTCCAGATCGGCCACAAGTGACGGATGTGCGGATTCTCGGGGATGGAAACCACGTCGTCCAAGATGAATGGCCCCTGAAAGCTGTTGCGATACGCCCAGACGCCGGCGGCGATGATCAATACGGGAATGAACTGACGCAGTTTCAACAGTCCAGGAGTTTATCCGAGCTTGCCACGCCCGACCAGTGTTTCCTGCTCCACGCCTCTCGCCGCTTTGGACGATTTGCGAACCTTGCGGTTTGAACTGCCCAACTCTACCTCTCACTGAACAGCCCGCGCTCTCGCCAAGCGGCTTTGAGCCTGGACAAAATCGGGCTTGATGCGCAACGCCCGTTCGTAGTGCTCGATGGCCTCCGGCGTGCGCCCCAGCTTCTCCAGCGCGACCCCCAAGTTGTAGTACGCGTCGGCGTAATCGGGTCTAATTCGCACGGCCTGCTCCCAATGCTCCATCGCCTCTTGGAGCCTGCCCACTTGAACCAGGCCGAGCCCAAGGTTGTAATGTGCCTCGGCGTAATCGGGCTTGAGACGTAGCGCCTGTTCGTAATGCCCGATCGCCTCCTGTGCCCGGCCTGCCTGGAGCAACGCATTCCCCCAACTGCATTGGGCTTGAACATAATCGGGTTTGATCCGCAGGGCCTGCTCGTAATGGCCGATTGCCTCCTGAAGCCTGCCCTGTCCCATCAAGGCAATTCCCAAGTTGTTGCGTGCGTCGGGGTAATCGGGATTGATTCGCAACGCCTGCTCATATTGCTCCGTTGCCTCCTGTGCCCGTCCTGCTTGCTCCAAGGCGATTCCCAGGTTGTTGTGCGCCTCGGCGGAGTCGGGCTTGAGACGCAGTGCCTGCTCGTACTGGCCGATCGCTTCCCGCACTTTGCCCGTTTGCATCAGCGCAAGCCCCAGACCGTTGTGTGCCCGAGGGTTGTTGGGACACTTCTCCACCGTGTCCTGCCAAATGGTCAGCGCCGAGTCGTAGTCCCGATTGCGTTGGATCGTCCGGAAGGTGAGCAGCACCGCCACGAACCCACCCGCCACGCATCCGAGCACGATGCCCTGCTGCTTGTGGAACAGCCGTTTCCCGATCTCGAACGCGCCGATCACGGTCAGCGTAACCACCGCTGCCAGCGGCAGGTACATCCGGTGTTCCGCCATCGGTGACCCGCCAATCGGCACCACGCTGGAGGTCGGGGCCAGAATCACGAAGAACCAAGCCCCAACAAACCCGATG
>JBEKUF010000008.1:0-40730 GCA_049515295.1 Verrucomicrobiia bacterium
GGTAACCGAGTTCTCGTGGAGTCTTCTCAGGCATCAGTCGAGCAGGCGTTGGGTGATGCCGCCGTAGGCGTCGATGCGGCGGTCGCGAAGAAACGGCCAATGCTGGCGCGTCTCGTCGACCTTGCGGAGGTCGCATTTGGCGATCAGAACTTCCTCTTTGTCGGGGCCGGCCTCGGCGATGATTTCGCCAAACGGACCGCAAACGAATGAGCCACCCCAGAACTGGACGGTCCCTTCCAAGCCGATGCGGTTGGGCACGGCGACGAAGATGCCGTTGGCGATAGCATGGGAACGCTGGATGGTGACCCAGGCATCATGCTGCTTTTCGCCTAACCGCTTTTTTTCGCTGAGGTGCCAGCCGATGGCCGTTGGATAGAAAAGAATCTGAGCGCCTTTCAGGGCGGTGAGCCGCGCGGCTTCGGGATACCACTGGTCCCAACACACGAGCGTGCCGATGGTGGCGCGCGGCGTGGCGAACGATTGGAAGCCGAGGTCGCCCGGCGTGAAATAGAATTTTTCGTAGTACAGCGGATCGTCGGGGATATGCATCTTGCGGTAGCGGCCGACCAGTTTGCCGCGGGCGTCGATGATGACGGCGGTGTTGTGATAGACGCCCGGCGAGCGCTTCTCGAAAATCGACCCGACAATGGTGATTCGGCGCGCGCGCGCGACGTTCATGAGCGCGGTCGTCGTTGGACCCGGGACCGGTTCGGCGAGCGCAAACTGGCTGTGGTCCTCGGTCTGACAGAAGTAGCGCGATCGGAACAGCTCGGGCAGGCAGACAATCTGTGCGCCGCGCTTGGCGGCTGTTTCGACGAGCGCGAGTCCATGTTTCAGGTTCGCCGTCGGCGGCGCGGTGCAGCGCATCTGGATGAGGCCGATGGTGACCACGTGGTGTTTGGTGCCCATGTGAGAAAATGCGGCAAGACCATGATGAATTTCTTGCATTGCTGCAAGAAATTTGTTTTTCTCCGCAGGAGGAGCGAGAGAAAACTCACATGCATTTTGTTCCATCGAAGATTTTTCTGACCAAAGGTGTCGGCACGCACAAGCACGAGCTGCGGAGTTTTGAGCTGGCGTTGCGCGATGCGGGAATCGAGAAGTGCAACCTGGTGACGGTGTCGAGCATATTGCCGCCCCGGTGCAAGATCATCTCCCGCAAGCAGGGTGAGCAGTTGCTGCAACCCGGACAGATCACGTTTGCGGTGATCGCGCGCATTTCGACGAACGAGCCGCACCGCCTGATTGCGGCGTCCATCGGGGTCGCGCAGCCCGCCGAGGAGGACGCCTACGGATACCTGAGCGAGTTGCACGCGTATGGGATGAACGACACGGCGGCGGGGAATTTTTCCGAAGACATGGCGGCCGCGATGCTGGCAACGACGCTGGGCGTTGATTTCAACGAGGACGCGAGTTGGGATGAGAAGGAACAGGTCTTCCGGATGAGCGGAAAGATCGTTCGCACAAGCAATTGCACGCAGACGGCGGTCGGCCATCCGCAGGGTCAATACTCGACGGTCATTACGGCGGCGATTTGCCTCTTTTAATCTCGAATACGGCAGTTTGCCTTTCCCGGCAAAGACATCTATTATAGGGCCGTGAAGAATGACGTTGTTGAAGTGCAAGTCAAGGGTGTGCTGCCGACGACCACAGGCTGCGCGGTGTTCGTCGGCAACGACGAGAAGACGTTCGTTATCTACGTGGACCACAGTGTGGGCGCAGCCATCACCATGTTCCTCCGCAACACGCCGAAAGAGCGCCCGCTCACGCACGATCTGATCGGCCACATTTTCACGGGATTGGGAGTGAAGGTTGAGCGCATTGTCATCAACGATCTCAAGAACAGCACCTACTACGCGCGGCTGGTATTGCGGTCCGAGAACGAGCTCGGGAAGAAGATTCTGGAGATCGACTCACGCCCGAGTGATTGCATTGCCCTGGCTGTCCAGCAGAAGAGCCCGATCTATGTCGCCGCCAAGGTTTTCCACGTGGTCGAGGACATGTCCGAGGTGCTGAAGCGCATGAAGCAGGAGGGTGGCGACGAGTTCACGGGTCAGGAAGAAGGAGGCCAGCCGGAGTGAGTCTGCGGCTGACGGTCGTCACCGCTACCACGGTTGATCGACCCAGTAGACGTAAATGGAATAGCCAATCACTGCCGCCGGCTCCATTTCCAGCAGTGGGCGGTACACACGGCGTGAGGCTTGTGGAAAATAGAGGCCGCGCAGATTGGTAACACTGACGGCGACGAACCCGGGCAGGCTCGGGTTGGCGACAAGCTTGTCGTCAAAAAACGGTCCGCCGAAGAGATATGTGCAATCGATCTTGTAATAGGCAGGGTCGGCGGTGCCGAAGTAACTGAGGTTGATGTGATGCACGTCGTGTTGATCCATCCACTGCTTCAGCCCTTTCAAGTCTTGTCCCCAGTCAATATTGGAATCGAGAAGATATTTGTGTCCCTCGCGCGGTCCGCCGATGGATTGGTTAAAGAAGGCAAGGTAGTGTGGGCACGCAAGCGCAAGTTCGACAATGGCCAGGAGGCCGAGGGCGGCCAGTGTGGGGCGGCGTGGCCAGGGCCGCTTCGCACATAGCTTGGTGATGGCGTAACCAGCCAGCAACAAGACGAACGGGTAAACGGGCAGGATGTGGCGCAATCCGATGTTTAATTTCGCCAACATGCCTACCGCCAGAAACGTTACCGGCGGCAGTAACGCATACGCGGCATCATTGACAATACGCTCCCAACGGTTCGCGGCCAAGATGACGCCCGCGGCAAATAATACAATTACCGAGATGGGCGTCTTGATCAGAAACGCGAAGGGGAAAAACCACCACCAACCATTTAGTCGATAGCTACCCGCGAGAAAGCCGCTACGGTTTTGGGCTTTGATCTGTCCGAGCAGGAAGCCTTCATTGTATGCGTTGGGGAGGAGACGGTGTTCGTCTATCCATGTGACAGCGCGGGTGAGTGTGGGCATACGCTGGAGAATGCGGGGATCCTTGTGGAATTCCATGCGCCAACCGGGCGCGTTCGATGGCAGGTACCGAAAATCATAAGCGGCCCAGATTCCCAACCATCCGGCAAACACAAGCATCGCAAAGACGGCCACTGCCGCGACGAACTTCTTACACCGGGTGGACAGTTCCGTCAACTTGCCCATGTGGACCGGCCAGGGAGATTTATGCCAGGCGCGCATGACCAGCAACACCAGCACCACCGGGCCAAGCAGCACGGCGGAGAACTTGCTCATTTGCGCCAGTGTGAACAAGGCGACCAAGCCGAACAGGTTTCCCACGCTCAGGCGACGCGCGGTCCGCCACAGGAAGTACGCGACGCCAAAGGACCAGCATGTTACGCCAAAATCCGTGGTGACGAGCCGGCAATGCGCCAGGATGTTGGGCTCGATGGTATAGAACCCGAGGACGACCGCGGCCGGCCAGAACCCGAACAGGTCACGCGCCCAACAGAACAGCAGCACGCCCAGCAGCACGCCCAGTAGGACGATCATGAATCGAGCCGCGTACAGCAGACGGTCGGCGTCGTTGGCGACATACAGCATATCGTGACAAAAAAAGAATTGTCCTGCCATGACCCAGCCTGCCGAGGCCACCCGGTCGATCTTCTGGAGGTCCACCTTGATTCGGTCCATACCGAGTAACGGCAACGCGGCCCACATGCGGATGAACGGCGGATGCTCCGGGTCGGTGCGGTAGTCGTGGAATTTGAGCGCGCTGTAGCCGGCGATCAGGTGTTGTGGCTCGTCCCAGGTTGCGGACTCACGCACGTAGCTACCAACGGTCAGCGCCAGAAACACAACGGCAAAAAAAAGCAGACAGAGGATGCAGCGAACTCGCTCGGAGACTTTCATGTGCGCGGATTATACCACCAGTTTGTCTGGACCCAGTACACATCAATCGAGTAACCGATCACCGCCAACGGCTTGCGCTCCAACAACGGGGCGTAAAACTCGGGCACGGGTGCGTCGCGGTGGATGGCATGAAGATTCTGCACGCTCACCGCGACGTAACCTGGAATACGCAGCCCGCGGATGGTCGGGGTATTATTTTCAGACGTTCCGGGTAGACCCGCCCAGCGGATTCCGTAATACCCCGGGTCCGCCGTGCCGAAATAGCTGAGATTGATCTCCCCGACGTGGTGGGCGTCCATCCATTGCCTGAGCGGTTTGAGGTCCTGTCCCCAATCGAGATTCGAGTCCAGAAGAACCAGATGGCCGTTGCTTGGGCCTCCGATGATTTGATTGAAGAATGCCAGACAATGCGGATACGCCGTGGCGAGTTCGATGGAGGCCAAGACTACTGGAGCGAGCAGTACAACGGCGCGCCACTTGGCACGAATCTCGTCCAGTGTTACTCCCGCGATGAGAAGCACAGACGGATAGATCGGCAGAATGTGGCGCAAACCGATGTTGAGGTGTGCCATCATGGCTGCGCCGAGGAAAATGGCCGGCGGTAGCACGAGGAACGCGGTGTCCGTGTTCCACCGCGCGGGTTTCTGGATGAGGAGCGCCAGGCCACAAAAGAAAAGCAGCAGGATGGTGATCGGCGTCTTGACCAGAAATGCCGCCGGGAAATAATACCACCAGCCGGCACGACTGAATCGGCCCGCCAAATACGCCGTGCGGTGCTGCGCTTTCACCTGGCTGAGAATGAAACTCTGCGCATAAGCGTCCGGCACCAATTTATGTTTGTCCAGCCAACCGGCGACGCGCGAGATCATGGGTACCGCCTGTAAAAACCGTGCGTTTTCACGCACAAGCAGGAGATCGGTGTTTGGGATAATTAGTCTGTACTGGAAGCCGTACACAGCCCACACCGCCGCAAATGATGTGAGTGCAAGTAGCGCCACGACCGCGATGGAGGCAAGTGCTCTCGATCGCCGTGAACGAAGCACACCTGCCTGGACAAGGCAGGACCGCCAGGGATCCGCTCGCAGGACGTGCACGGCCAGCAATACGAGCACGATCGGTCCGAGAATCATTGCGGAGAACTTGGAGACCTGCGCGAGCCCGAAGAACATCGCCGCCCCGGCCACGTTGCCACCGGTGAGTTTTCGCGTCATCCGCCACAGAAAGTAGAGGGCACCGAAACTGAAGCAGGCCACGCCCAAGTCGGTCGTTACAAGGCTCGAATGGGCGAGGATGTTTGGTTCGACACAGTAGAGGGCCAGAATCGTTGTCGCCGTCCAGAACCCGAAGAGTTCGCGCGCCCAACTGAAAACCAATAAACCCAGCACAATTCCGAGCACGACCGTCATGAAGCGGGCGCGATACAGCAACCGGTCCGCATCGTTGAGTTCGTAGAGGAAGTGATGGCTGAACTCCCACCCGTTGGCCGTGCTCCACGAGGGACTATTCGTGTCGATCCGGACAGCGGGCATCGCCAACAACGGCAGCGCGGCCCAGATGCGCAAGAACGGCGGATGTTCCGGGTCAATGCGGTAATCGTGCAAGCGGAGTGCCGTATAGCCGGCAGTCAGGTGCTGTGGTTCGTCCACCGTCGCGGATTTCTGGGTGTAGCTGCCGACGGTGAGCGCTGTGAATGCCACCGCGAAAGCGCAAAGTACGACCGTCGTCCGAACCCAGGCGCTACCCTCCATGGCGGCGGATTGTACCGACTCGCGGTGATTGCGACCACAAAAACCTTGTTGGCTACCACCACGGTTGCTCGACCCAATACACGTAGATGCAATGGCCGAGTACAGCAACTAGTTGGCGTTTCTGAAGGTTGGCGTACAGGTCTCTGGCGAAATCGCTAAGGTACAGACCGCGAAGGTTGGTGGCGCTGACCGCGATGTAGCCGGGCAGTTGCGGTTTGCCGATTCGACCGTAGTCAAAAAAGGGCGAACCCGGCAACGGGTTGTAATCGATTTGGTAGTAAGCCGGGTCGGCATAGCCGAAATAACTCAAATTGATGCGGGCCACTTGATGTTCCGTCATCCACTGTTTGAGCAGTTTCAGGCCCTGGCCCCAATCCAGATTGGAATCGACCAGGTAATCCGCCCCATGCGACGGGCCGCCGATACTGGCGTTGAAAAACGCCAGGCAGTCCGGATAGACAGCGGCGAATTCGGCAACTTGGGCCAGACACAAGCCGACGAGCGCGACACTTCGCCAACGACGGCTCGTGCCGGGAGCCGACGACCGGACAAGAGCGGCGATGGTCCGCCCGGCCAGCAGCAGGGCAAACGGATACACGATCAGGACGTGACGCAGGCCGATATTCAGATGACCGGACATCGCCATGATAAAATATGCCGCCGGTGGTCCCACGACGAACAAACCATTCAGCCAGTCGTGCCTCCAGTCCGCGGCCCAGAGGACCAGTCCGATAAATGACATCAACATCAACGCGATGGGAGTCTTGATCAGAAACGCCACGGGAAAGTAGTACCACCATCCTCGCTCGCTGAATTCACCAAACAAATAGGCGGGCCGCAACTGTGCCTTCGCGGTCATGGACAGGAACCCCTGGGCGCAGACGTTGGGCAGCAGGTGATGCTCATCGATCCATTGCATGAAGCCGGTGAGCCGCGGCAGACGCTGCTGAGCCTCGATGTCCGTAGCGAACTGCGCCAGCTTGGTTCCCGCGTTGGTCGGTGCGTAGCGGAACGAATAGATCGCCCAAAGCGCCGCGTAAGAAACCAGCACCAGGCAAGCAACGGAAGCCAGAGCCAGCATGACTTTACGCGCTCGTGTCGACAAAAGCGTGGCGCGACGAAGATGGCACGTCCAGGCCGTTGGTGCGAGCGCCCGCACAAGGAACAGGGCCAGAACAATCGGTGCGAGCAGGACCGCGGAGTATTTGCTCAATTGCGCGAGCACGAAGAAAACGGTGAGTCCGATGGCGTTGCCGATGCTGAAACTGCGCGCGGTGCGCCACGCGAAGTAGACCGAGCCGAATACGAAGCACGTCGCACCCAAATCCGTCGTGACCAAACCGGAATGGGCCACCAGATTCGGTTCCGTACACAACAATCCCAGCGCGATCGCCGCGGGCCAGAAACCGGCCAATTCCCTGGCCCAGCAAAAAACCAGAATGCCGAGCAACACACCGAGCAGGCTGATCATAAAGCGGGCGCGATACAGCAAACGGTCCGCGTCATTGTCCTGATACAGGAATTGATGGCAGAATCGCCACTCATCGAAGGGCAGCCAGTATCGGCTGTGCGTGTCGAGTTTGATCCCGGGCGTCACCAGCAGCGGCAGCGCGGCCCACATGCGCAACAGAGGCGGGTGGTCCGGATCGACCCGATAATCCCGCAGTGTCCACGCCGCGTACCCGTCGACGAGATGCTGTGGCTCGTCGATGGTCGCCGACAGACGGCGGTAACTGTGGATCGTGAGGATCTCAAAGACAACACCGAACAGGATCAGGACAGCGCCTGTTCGAATCCAATCCGATCGGTTCACAAGTTTGAATTGTAGCGGGCGGTCACTGCCGCGACCACAAAATCCGTCGCGCAACACCGATCGCGGCAACTACAGCCCGAGATTCGTGCCCGATGCTGGCTTGACGTCCTTCTCGATGATGATCTCCCTGACCGTCTTGCCGGCGGGGATCATCGGCAACACGTGCTCGGTGTACGGGACGATCACATCGAGGACGTACGGCTCCTTCGAATCGAGCATCCGCTGCATCGCCGCCCGCAGTTCGCTCTTGCGCGTGACGCGCTCGGCGGGCACGTTGAACCCCTTGGCGACCGCGACGTAGTCGGGATAGATCTTGTGCGGGTTCTGCGGATCGCCGAGGTACGTGTGTCCGCGGTTCGAATCATAGAACTTGTCTTCCCATTGAACGACCATGCCGAGGTGCTGGTTATTGAGAACCAGCGCCTTGGCGGCAATGCGTTCAATGTGGGCTGTGGCCAGCTCCTGGATATTCATCAGGAACGAGCCGTCGCCATCGATATCCACAACTTGCCGGTCGGGAAACGCCACCTTGGCGCCCATCGCCGCGGGATAACCGAACCCCATCGAGCCGAGGCCGGCCGACGTCAGGAACGTGCGCGGATGCTTGAACTTGTAGTACTGGCCCGCCCACATCTGATGCTGGCCGACGCCCGTGGTAATGATCGCCTCGCCCTTGGTCAGTTCATCGAGCAATTCGATGGCGTACTGCGGCATGATGATTTCGTTCACGTCGCCCTGGAGGAACTCGCGGACGTATTGCGATTTCAATACCTCCTCGGTCACGCGGTACCGGAACGGGTACTGCTTCTTCCAGGCGTCGATCTGCGCGTGCCACTCGGTGAACTTCTTGCCCTTGACGACCTTGTTGAGCTGCTGCAGCGCGTACTTGATGTCGCTGACCACCGGCAAATGCGCGACCTTGTTCTTGTTGATCTCGCTCGGATCGACATCGATGTGAACGATCGTGCCGTGCTTGGCAAATTCGCTGACCTTGCCCGTGACGCGGTCATCGAAGCGGACGCCGAGCGCCAACAGCAGGTCGGACTTGTCCACCGCATAATTGGCGTACACCGTCCCGTGCATGCCCAGCCAGCGCATCGACAGCGGATGCTCGGCCGGAATCGCGCCGACACCCATCAGCGTCGTCGCGACGGGGATACCGGTCTTCTCGACGAACTCGACCAGTTCCTTACTGGCGTTGGAGGAAATAATGCCGCCGCCCGCGTAAATAACCGGCCGCTCGCTCTTCTCGATCAATCCCGCGATCTCGTTGACCGCGATGTCGCTGATGCGCTTGTCCGGGTTGTAGCCGCGCAGGTTGATCTTGTCCGGGAACACCGGCTTGCAGTTGCTCTGCTGGACGTCCTTCGGGATATCGATCCAGACCGGGCCGGGCCGGCCCGTGTTGGCGATGTAAAACGCCTCTTTGAAAACGCGCGGGATATCCTCGACGTTCATGACGAGGTAGCTGTTCTTGACGATCGGCAATGCCAGGCCGAATACGTCGGTTTCCTGGAACGCGCCTTTGCCGATCATCGCCCGCGGGACCTGCCCCGTGATCAGGATCAGCGGGATCGAATCCATGTAGGCATCCGCGACGCCCGTGACGAGGTTCGTCGCGCCGGGCCGCTGGTGGCGATGGCCACGCCGCATTTGCCGCAGGCGCGAGCATAACCGTCGGCCGCAAACGCGCCGCCCTGTTCGTGGCGCGGCAAAATCGTCCGAATGCGCTTCGACCGGGTCAGCGCCTGGTGCAATTCCATGCTCGCCCCGCCCGGATAGGCAAATACCGTGTCCACGCCCTCGCGTTCGAGACATTTGACCACAATGTCGCACCCGCGCATGGGGGCGTTGTGTTCCGCGCCGAGTTCGACAACCGGCGCTTCCGTCTTCGCGCGGCTCTTGGCCGCGGCATTTGCTTGTTGCTTGCTCATAGGAATTTCAACCCTTCCAAGGACACCTTTGCCCTGGCAGGGAAGCACTTATACACCCAAAACCGCCCCCCGGCAACCCATTTCGAGCGCAGCAAGAAGCGCTTCGGACTTGCCCGGAGCCCAATTGCAGGACCGGATTTGGGTTCGTTTTTGGCTTTGTTTCCACCAATTTTCCACGCCGGCTTGCATAAACTTGGGTTCGTTTTCCAATTTTTACTTTTTGCGTGGCCTGCCTGCCCTGAGCGCAGTCGAAGGGCCTGCCCTGAGCGCAGTCGAAGGGCCTGCCCTGAGCACAGTCGGAGCCGAAGGCGGCACTGGCCGCCGAGACGCGCCGAATATTTGCCGACGGCGCAACGGTCTCCCACACGTCTTTTTGCACTCGGACCGCAGGACGCGCCCGTACGCACCAACGGCTTTCCCCCGCACCGAAAGGAAGCGGGTCAGCATCACCTCGCCGACTCTAACGCCGATTACAAACCTCTTCATCGCTCCAGAGCATATCACAAACCGATAATTCGTCAAATCAAAAAAACTCAATGAACGATCAAAGGGCGCCCTTGATGCGAACCCCACGACTGAGGGCCTTGTCATTCTGAGCGTAGCGAAGAATCTCTGTCGTTTCCCGATGAAGGTTGGGACGGGAGGGCTTCGCCGTGCTCAAGTGGTAGGGCCGTTGCGGGGGCAACGCCGATCTGCCCCCGATCAACCCTCATGCAATAGGGGCGCGCCTTGTCCGCCGTAGGCGGATTGCCCGCCGCAGGTTTACCCGCCACAGGAGGGCGTGGCTTGCCCGCCGCAGTGCTCGTTGCCAACACCGACGCCGTGGCATTCTGGCAGGCCGTCGGCTATCGCGATTATTCGTTGAAATTGGAAATCGTGCCGAAGTAGAATTCGCCATGAGGGCCAGTGCGGTATTGATACTCGGCATCGCGGCTATGTCACAACAGATTCCAGAGTCTGATTGGAAAACTTTGCGTGAGCTCAAGCCGATGCTTCTGGAGCGTTTTTGCAGGCGGGTGCTTGCTGACGTCACTCAGATGGCGAACAACAACTCGGAGACTTATCACGAGCGCTATTCGCGGATTTTCCGGCTTCTGCAGGAAGGGGACGACGACCTTGCGCGCGCCTTCGACGACATCCGCCGATCAAACGCAATTCAGAAACTGACCGCCATACGTATGCTGGGGTTGTTGGATGACGAGGAGTTCGTACGCCTTCGCCCGGAGACCAGGACCTTGATCGATGAACTGGTGTCGATCCACAGATCACGGAGTCAACCCGGTCGACGTTGCCTGGAAGCCTAGCCCGCTTCCTTCCCGCAAATTGCACTTTCTTCTCTCTTAAATGGTACCTTGCGTCCCTTCCTGTATATCAGCCACGCGAGAATCGTACCGACTAGGATAAGGATCTCCACTAGCGATATAACACTGAAAATCTTCCTCCCGAGACGAGCCTTAAGGTAATTTTGCGACAAAACAGTGACTGCCAAGCTCAAGAAGACAATCAGCAGACCGGCGCCTCCGAATACGACAGAGCTGAGCCACCATAACCACAGCTTTCCCGGCATATCCCTCCACTTCGCAATGTGGCGTAATCGTGTCCTCAGATACCAAGGAAGCCACCAGTCTATTCCAAAAAGGATCACCGCCAAGGGCAGCACGGGGGCCACGATGGCTAGTGCCAGAAGTAAAAGCCGTGTCATTATTGTTTCCTTAACTCATTCGATGCGTTGCCCCTGCCGGTCACAAACTAGCAAACCTACAGAGGCAGCAGTCGGCCACGGTTGGGAACTCGCCACGCGTTGCCCTCGCCTTGCTATCGGACATTTGTGCCTTTCCACCGTGCCATTCGATCGTTGACCGCACGCCGATTCCAAATCCAATAGACGTAAACCGGACTGAGCCACAGGAAGAACATCAAATAAGACACACTCTGTCTCCAACTGGGGGGTACAATCTTGGGAGGAGGAGCGACCCAAATAAATGCGACAAGAGGTCCAAAGATCAGCAGGGCAGTCGCGAGCAGGGCAAAGAATATCCGCACAAAATCGTTCCTCATGCGGCTGACAAGAAATGTGTAATAGTGGAAACCAACTGCCGTATAGAGCCCCAAACATAGGACCGCAAGCATATGCAGGAAGATCGCAACAGACATGTGTTAACTCCCTTTAGCGCTTCGGCAACGGTACCCCGCCTGGAAGCGTAGTGCAACACAATTGCGCTACGGTCCGGTTAGGTGCTGGTCGTTCTCACCGCTTGATTTCGGACAAGTATCCCACTAGCCTATCGGCGTGGACCCCATTTATCAGGAACTGGCCGGGCTGCTGGAACGCAAGGAACGGCTGGCGTTTGCGGTGCTGGTCGAGACCAAAGGCTCGACACCGCAGAAGTGCGGCGCCAAGGCGATTTTTCTGCCCGATGGACGCGTGATCGGAACGCTCGGCGGCGGCTGCCTCGAAGCCGAGACGCGTCAGAAAGCTCTCCGGGCACTCGAAACGGGTGAGTCGTTCACATTTAAAGCCGTCCTCGACGACGATTTCGGCTGGGATGACGGCCTGATTTGCGGCGGGTCGGTCCAGACGTTCGTCCAGCCGAATCCCCCGAGCAGCAAGGTCTGGCAGGCATTGCTCGAAACACCCGCACTTCGCCAGCGCCGGGTGCTGACCACCATCACCAGTGGTGAACACACCGCCAAGCGCGCGTTGTTTGCCGGCGAACATCTGATCGTCGCCGATGATCTGCCGTCCGACCTACTTTCGGAACTCTCCGGCATGTGCGTCAACCTTCTGGCCGAACCTGAGCCGGAACCTTCATCCCTCATCCTTCATCCCTCATCCCTTTCTGTTTACTTCGAGCCGATCTTGCCGAAGCCCGTGCTCGTTATCTGCGGCGGGGGACACGTCGGTTGCGCCGTCGGCAAACTCGCCGCGTGGTCGGGCTTCGATGTGGTGGCCATCGATGACCGCGCCTCCTTCGCCAACAAAGAGCGGTTCCCCGACGCTTCGAAAATCATCGTCGACGATCCCGCGAAGGTCATGAAGGATTTCCCATTGGATGCAGACTCGTATATCTGCATCGTCACCCGCGGGCATCGCCACGACGCGGTGATTCTGAAGGAAGTCATCCACAGCAAGGCGGGCTACATCGGCATGATCGGCAGCAAACGCAAGGTGCGCACGGTCATGGAAGGGTTCATCAACGAAGGCGCGGCCACCGCCGAGGATTTCCGCAGGGTCCGCACGCCAATGGGCTTGGCGATTCATTCGCTGACGGTCGAAGAAATCGCCGTCAGCGTCGTGTCGGAATTGATTGCCGTGCGGCGCGGTGCCCAGAACTATGTTGCCTTGTCCGTGACGAACCAGATTGCCGACAAGCTGACGACCGAAGGTCGTCATCCTGGACGAAGTGAAGGATCTCCCAATGCAGCAGGAGACGCTTCGCGGCACTCAGCATGACGGCATCTCGGGGAATGAACGTTGCGATCATCCTGGCGGCGGGCGAATCGCGGCGCATGGGCCACCCCAAGCAACTTCTCCCGTTTGGCGACCAGACGATGCTCGAATGCGTGATCGACGCCTTTCGGTCGCAGCGCGTGGATGAGATCCGGGTGGTGCTGGGTTACAAGGCCGACGAGATCGCCGCGAAGATTGCGCATGCACCGTGCACGATTGTCAGGAATGACCGCTACCAGCAGGGCATGTTCACCTCGATTCAAGCCGGCCTGCGCGGTCTTCCCAATAACACGAAGATCGTGATGATCGCGGTTTGCGACCAGCCCCGATTGAAACGCCAGACTGTCGAGACGCTCATCGAGAAATTCGAGCAGGGACGGCACAAAATTTTGATTCCGTCGTACAGCGGGCGACAAGGCCACCCGCCGCTGTTGCGGGCGGAGTACGCCAAGGAGATCCTGGCGATGGACGAGTCGATGACCCTCAAGCATTTCTACGCGAAACACGCCGACGACATCGCGCGGTTGGTGGTCGACGACGAAGGCGCGTTGATCGACATCGACGACCGCGAGACCTACGAACGCGAAATGAACAAGCTGCCATGACCGGCACGTTTGAAATCCTCACACGCGATCCCACGACGGCGGCCCGTGGTGGCCGGCTGCATACCGCGCATGGGATTGTCGAGACGCCCATCTTCATGCCCGTGGGTACACAGGCGACGGTCAAGTGCATGACGCCGGACGAGTTGCACGAATTGGAGGCGCAAATCATTCTGGCGAATACGTATCATCTGGTGATCCGGCCCGGCACCGAACTGATCGCCAAAGCGGGCGGCCTGCACAAGTTCATGGGCTGGGACGGCCCGATCCTGACCGATAGCGGCGGGTATCAGGTCTTTTCGCTGGCAAAGTTGCGGAAGATTTCCAAGGAAGGGGTGGAGTTCCAGTCGCACGTGGACGGCGCGACGTTGTTTCTTGGGCCGCGCGAGTCGATCGCGGCGCAAGTGGCTCTGGGCAGCGATGTTGCGATGGCGTTCGACGAGTGCCCGCACTGGCCGTGCGACCGAGAATACGCTTGCAGTAGCCTGGAGCTGACCTTAGAGTGGGCGGCCCGCTGTCGGGAGGAAGTCGAACAGGCGTCCCGCCTGTTCCCTCGTCCTGTCCAACAGCGCCAGTTGCTCTTTGGAATTGTGCAGGGAAGCGTGTATCCCGATTTGCGGGAACGCGGCGCGCGCCAATTGGTGGCGATGGGATTCGACGGGTACGCCATTGGCGGCGTCAGCGTCGGGGAACCACCCGCCGAGATGCTGCGACAGGTCGAGATGACGGTGCCGTTCCTGCCGCAGGACAAGCCGCGCTATTTGATGGGCGTCGGGACGCCGCCGCAAGTTCTGGACATGATTGCCCGCGGGGTGGACATGTTTGATTGTGTGCTGCCGACGCGGGTGGCGCGCAACGGGACAATCTTCACGGCGCGCGGCACGTATGCGATCCGGAACGCCCGGTACCGCGACGACTTCGGGCCGTTGGAAGAAGGCTGTGAATGTTACGCGTGCCGCCATTTCACGCGGGCGTACATTCGCCATTTGTGCCGCACGAATGAAATCCTCGGGTTGCGGCTGATGACATGGCACAACCTGCACCTGTACCTGAGCACGCTACGCCGCGCGCGGGAAGCGATTGCGGCGGGAACATTTGAGGAATTTCGACGGGAATTCACGTCAGTATACACGGAAGGAATCGGAGTAGATGAGACAGTTTGAATTGTTGGCCATGTTTGGCCCACCGGCGGGTCAGGAGCAGGACCCGAAGGCGGCGATGCTGCAGATGGTTGTCACCTTCGGGATCCTCGGGCTGATGTTTTATTTTCTGCTGATTCGGCCGCAGCAAAAACAGCGCAAAGACCAGGAGAACCTGATCAAGAATGTCAAAACGGGCGACAAAATATTGTTAAACAGCGGCATGTTCGGAATTGTCTCCAACGTCAAAGAGAAATCGCTGATGGTCAAGATCGCCGATAACGTCAAAGTGGAAGTGCTCAAGAGCGCGGTCGGGTCGGTCGTCCAGAAGTCCGCAGAGGTGGAAGCCGCTACCATGTCCAACAAAGTTAAAGGACTTGAAGGGGCTATACCAGATTCTTACTTGCAACAGTTCCGCACGGGTTTTGGGCTAACATATAGCAACGGCTCGTGGCAATATGAAGGGAATGAGTCCGCTGGCGATATACACAATCCTAAGGAATGTGCGCAAGTACTACAAGTGGTGAGATCAAAACTTAGCTTTAGTCAAATGTGCATACTCCCCGGTCGCCCGGTTAGCATCATATTGAACACCACCCCGCCCACTCGTGTGGTAACGGGTTTCAATTTCGATGGTGTGCGCTCTGTTGCAGAGTTGGCAGCAAACCTCCTGCTAGAAGTGGGCGGGAAAACGGGCGGGAAAACGACAATTGTCGGTGGCTTCGTTGTTGTGACACTTCCGTAGAGCCTCGTTTTTGAAGAAAGGGGGGGCCGCCATGTCAGCCCCCAAAATAATCGCAGCCTTATGAATAAACTACTTGGTTGGAAGTGTACGTTGGTCGCCGCCGTCCTGTTGGTATCGGCGTGGGCGATCTCACAATACGGCATCAAACTGGGACTCGATTTGAAGGGCGGGACGTCGTTCCTGCTGAAGATGGACATCTCGGGGATCGACACGGCGGGACGCGCTCAGGCGGTGGGCCAGGCCATCGAGGTGCTACGCAAACGCATCGATCAGTTCCACGTGGCCGAGCCACTCCTCCAGCGTGTCGGCGAAGACCGGATTCTGGTGGAACTGCCCGGGTTGAAGGAAGCCGACCGCGAAGAAGCCCGCCGCCGGATTGAGAAAACGGCGTTCCTGGAATTCCGATTGGTGCACGCCGACAATGCAGCGCTGGTATCGCAATCGCTGACCGACCCGCGATTCTCCGTGCCGCCGGGCTATCAGAAAATGACGCTCAAGGAAGGCGAAGGCGGCCGGGAAAGCACCAGCACCTATTTCGTAAAGGTGCGCCCCGAAATGACCGGCAAGTACGTCCGACGCGCCTTCGTGCAATATGATACGATGACGGGTGCCCCGCAGGTCGGCATTGAGTTCGATGACGAGGGCGCCAGGGTTTTTGAGCGGATTACGACGGCCAACGTGGATCATTTCCTGGCGATCGTGCTCGATGGCGAACTGTACACGGCCCCGCGCATCAACGAGCCGATCTCCGGCGGCCGTTGCCAGATCAGCCGCCAGGGCGGCTATCCGCTCGACGAGGCGCAACGGCTGGCCAGCGTCCTCGAGAACCCGCTTCAGGCTCCCGTGAAAGTGATCGAGACGCGCAGCATCGACCCGTCACTGGGCAAGGATTCCATCGCCAGCGGCATGCGGGCGGCCATCATCGGGGCGACGGCGGTGGTTGTTTTCATGGCCGTCTATTACCTGGCAGCCGGTGTCGTCGCTGACATCGCGTTGCTGATGAACATCCTGATCACCGTCGGAGTACTGGCGATGTTTGGATTTACCCTGACGCTGCCGGGCATCGCCGGCGTCGTCTTGACCATCGGCATGTCCGTGGACACCAACGTCCTGATCTACGAGCGCGTTCGCGAGGAGTTGGCCACGAACAAAGGGTTGCGCGCGGCGGTCGCGGCGGCGTACACCCGGGCGTTTCGTGTGATTTTCGATGCGCACTTCACCGCAATCCTCACGGGTGTGATCCTGGTCTCCATGGGCAGCGGCCCGGTCAAGGGCTTTGGCGTCACCTTGATCATCGGGTTGCTGGCCAACCTGTTCTCCGGTGTGTTCGTGACGCGGATCATCTTCGACTGGCTGGTGGCCAAGGGTTGGATCAAATCGTTCCAGATGCTGCACGTGTTCCGCCACGTGCCGCATATCAACTTCCTCGGCGTGTGGAAAATCGTCTTTACACTTTCCTGGACCCTGATCGTCGCCGGCATGATCATGTTCGTGCACCGTGGCGGTTTGGACGTCGGTCGCGGCGAAGTCTACGGAATCGATTTCAAAGGCGGCGATACGGTGACGCTGGGCTTCGTGAAGCACGTGGATGCCGACCAGATTCGGCACAGCCTGGAGGAGAATGGCTTCAAGGAAGCCTACATCCAGTATGAACACACCACCGGCGCGGGCGGAGACGTGTTGGCGCTCCGCCTGCCCGAAGGCCAAACCGAGGCGGTCGTCAAGCATCTACAGGACAAATTCCCAGAGGCCCAGTTCAAAGAGCTCAGCCGGGAACGGGTCGGTGCGGTCGTCGGCGGCGAGTTGCTGAAGCAGGCGCTGCTGGCGGTGGGCGTCTCGCTCGTCGCGATCATGATTTACCTCGCGTTTCGCTTCGGCGAATTCTCGTTCGGTTTCGGCGCGCTGATCTCATTGATCCACGACGTGCTGATGACCGTCGGGATGTTCTGCCTCTGGCCCCATCGCACGTTCTCCATGCCCGTCGTCGCCGCCATCCTGACGCTGATCGGCTATTCGATCAATGACAAGATCGTCATCTTCGACCGGATTCGGGAAAACAGGAAGTTGACGGCTGGCAAACTCAGCCAGTTCGACCTGATCAACCGCAGCATCAACGAGACGCTGTCACGAACGATCCTGACGGCCGGCACGGTGTTCCTGTGCGCCGTGTCGCTGTACGTGTTTGGCGGGCGCGTGCTCAATGACTTTGCTTTCTGCTTTGTCGTCGGCGTGGTAACGGGTACGTATTCGTCCATCTACATCGGCCAGCCTGTGCGTGGTCTGTATCGCGGCGGTGAAGGCGCCAAGGGCAAGAAGTCGCCCGCCAAAAACGCGCAGCCGGCCCGCGTCTGACGAGCCGCCGTGGATAAACGCTGGGTCATTGCTCCAGGCGAGCCAGCGTTGACGGAAACACTGGCGCGCGAGTTACACCTCGCCCTGCCGCTCGCGCAGGTCCTGGTCAATCGCGGCTTTCGCGACGCTGACAGCGCGTCCCAATTCCTCAATCCGCAGCTACGCCAACTGGGCGATCCCTTCGATCTGCCGGAAATGGCGGCGGCGGTGGATCGTATTCTCGCGGCGATCGAGAACAAGGAGCGAATGGTCATTTACGGCGACTACGACGTGGACGGCGTCACGTCGAGCGCGCTGCTGCAGCTGGTCTTGCGGGCCGCGGGCGCGACGGTCACGAACTTCCTCCCGCATCGAATGGACGAGGGCTACGGTCTGACCCAGGACGGCATTGCGCGGTGTTTGAAGGAGCACAAACCGCAGTTGCTGGTGGCGGTGGATTGCGGCACCGGTTCGGTGTGCGAGATTGCCGACCTCCAGAACCACAAGGTCGATACGATTGTGCTCGACCATCACGAGCCGGGGGAGAAGCTGCCGGAGTGCGTGGCGTTGGTGAATCCGAAAATTGTAGCCGCGAGTCGTATTCGCGAAGGGGGAGAGTCGCCGCAAAACAGTTTCGCGGCTACAACCCCCTTTGCCAGCGTGGGCGTGTCATTCAAGGTGGCGCATGCGCTGTTGAAACGCGACCGCACGCTGTCCGAGCGGATCGATTTGCGCGACCATCTCGATCTGGTGGCGGTCGGGACCGTGGCCGACGTCGTGCCGTTGATCCAGGAAAACCGCATTCTGGTGAAGGCGGGTCTGGAACGTCTCCCGCACACCCAGAAGATCGGGCTGCGCGCATTGATGGATGTTGCCGGCGTGCCGGACGAGGTGAGTCCGTACCACATCGGTTTTCGGATCGCCCCCCGCCTCAACGCGGCCGGTCGGCTCTCCGACGCGATGGCGGCGCTGGAATTGCTGCTGACCGACAACGCCGCGCGGGCAAAGGAGTTGGCCACGCTGCTCGATGAGCACAATGCCGAGCGCCAGCGCATCGAGGAGCGCATGGTGGAGGAAGCGATGGTCATGGCGCGGGCGCAAGAGCGCGACCGGGTGTTGGTCCTGGCGAAGCCAGGCTGGCACGTGGGAGTCGTCGGCATCGTGGCATCGCGCGTCCAGCAGGAATTCTACAAGCCCACCGTCGTCATCGGCATCGAAAACAAGCTGGGGAAGGGGTCGTGTCGGAGTGTGACGGGGTTCTCGATTGTCGGGGCGTTGCAACACTGCGCGCCGCTACTGGAGCGATTTGGCGGGCATGAGATGGCAGCAGGGCTGAGCGTGAAAGCCGGCAACATCGATGAATTGCGCCGCAAGCTGAATGCGGTTGCGGCCAGCGAGCTCAAGGATGAGGATTTGTCGCAGCCCGTGCGCATTGACGCAGTCGCCAGACTTGACGATTTCGACGCGGATTTCTTCGAGCAACTGGCCCGATTCGAGCCCTGCGGGCCGGACAACCCCACCCCTGTGTTTGTGGTCGAAGACGTGCGACTACGGGGCGCGCCGCGTGTCGTGGGCAAAAATCATTTGCGCTTCAACGTGACGGATGGCGACGCGTCCACGCAGGCCATCTGGTGGGGCCGGGGCGATTTCGAGCTGCCGCCAGCCAAATTTGACGTGGCGTTCACGCCTGAACTAAACGAGTTCCGCGGCGTGGAAAACGTGCAATTGAAAGTCAGGGACGTGCGGGACCGGAATGGATAATGGCAAATGGAGAATGGAGGATGACGGCGCGGAAGGAGGATATGGGAAAGGAAAAGATCAGGAGCGTGGAGCAGATGCCGGTGTATCAGGCGTTTCTGACATTGGCTCTGGAACTCGAGAAGAAGACACGGGGTTTTGGACCAGATTTTCGGTGGCTTCGAGTCCAGATCCTGCGATCATCGGAATCCGTCTCTGCCAACATGACGGAGGGATTCTACTCGCAGTACAGCACGGAGTATTTGCAGGCATTATACCGATGCCGTCGCGAGGCTCGTGAAACGATGACTCATCTCTCGTACGCCCAATCTACGAATCAACTGCCCGAAGACATCGCGCTGAAACTGCACGGGCGATATGAACAGGCCTTGATGCAATTGGCAAATCTCACCGCGAGCATTGAGCGCAAGATTCGGGATCGGGGCAAGACGAAGTCGGGACCGTTGTTGAAAGAATCCAAGGCCGGATACGTCACGGGATCGGACGACGCGACGGATTAGGTGTCATCGACCATCTACCATTGACCATTCCTGCCTATGCTGCTTTGGCGACCCGGCCGCTCTTGATGCAGTTGGCGCAGACTTTGATCTTGCGATGGACGCCATTCACGATGGCGTGGACCACCTGCAGGTTCGGCTTGAACAAGCGCGGCGTCACCGCGGTCACGTGCTGGCCGATACCGCCCGTTTTCTTCTTTTGACCACGGCGCAGGATGGTGTTTCCGCGCACGTGGCCCTTGCCACAAAATTCACAACGTCGAGACATGATGATTATTCCCTTTGCTTTTCGGAGGGGCGAACAATAGCCAAAGAAACGCGGCTTCGCAAGGGTAAATTTGCCCGTCGACATTACATCCCAACATTTGCAGCTTGCAAGAACACTGCCAGTGTATCTGCAGCAGAGACTCGCAGTTCTCAGCCGCGCAGCTTCTGGGAAATCAGCGGCACCAACTCCGTGATTTTTACGCGCTCCTGCTTCATCGTGTCGCGGTCGCGAAGGGTAACGGTATCGGCCAGTTCCGGGCCTTTTTCGCCGAGGGTCTCGAAGTCGATGGTGACGCACCACGGCGTGCCTTGTTCGTCCTGGTAGCGATAACGCTTGCCGATGTTGCCGCGGTCGTCCCATTCGGTGGTGAAATGCGGCTGGAGAAGCTTGAAGACTTCCTTCGCCTTCTCGACGAGCACCGGCTTGTTGCGCAATAGGGGGAATACGGCGACTTTCACCGGCGCGATGCGCGGCGCAAACCGCATGACCACACGGGTCTCGGTCTGGCCTTTCTCGTCGGTCGCGGTCTCCTCATCGTACGCGGAGCAGAGCAACGCGAGCGCGATGCGGTCAACGCCGGCGGATGGCTCGACCACGTGCGGGATGTATTTCTCTTTCGACTCGTCGTCGAAATATTCCATGGATTTGCCGCTGAATTTCTGGTGCTGGCTCAAATCGAAATCACCGCGGGCGGCGATGCCTTCCAGTTCCTGCACGCCGAAGGGGAATTCGAACATCACATCCACGCAGGCGCTTGCGTAATGGGCGAGTTCTTCCTTCTTGTAAACGTATTGGCTGAGCTTTTCCTTCGGCAAGCCGATGGATTCGTACCATTTGAGACGTTCCTCGACCCAGTACTTGTGCCAATCGGCGTCGGTGCCGGGTTTGATGAAGAACTCCAACTCCATCTGCTCGAATTCGCGGCTGCGGAACGTGAAATTGCGCGGGTTGATCTCGTTGCGGAACGCTTTGCCGATCTGCGCGATGCCGAAGGGCACCTTCTGGCGCGAGACGCTCAGGACATTATTGAACTGCGCAAAGATGACCTGCGCGGTTTCGGGACGCAGATAAGCAACGCTGGCGCCGTCCTCGACCGGGCCGACGAACGTCTTGAACATCAAATTAAACTGCCGCGCCTCGGTGAACTCGTGCGGACCGCCCTCGGGACATTTCGTATCGGGAAGTTGATCGGCGCGCCACCGGCCTTTGCATTTCTTGCAGTCCACCATCGGATCGGTGAACGCGGTGGTATGGCCGCTGGCTTCCCACACGCGGGGGTGGGTGATGATCGTGCCGTCGATGCCGACCACATCGGTGCGGCTGCGGACAACGTCATTCCACCACGCATCCTTGATGTTGCGCTTGAGTTCGGCACCGGCGGGACCGTAGTCCCAGAAGCCGTTGATGCCGCCGTAGATTTCCGAGGATTGGAAGATGAACCCGCGCCGCTTGCAGAGCGCGACGATCTTTTCCATCAAGGGCGGCGTAGCTGGCTTTTTCTCCGTCATAGTGTGAGCCACGAGGTGGCAACGCCACTCGTGGCAAGGGCGGACTATGGCGAAAGCACGGCTTCAAGTCAAGGCACGGGCCGCGTGTGGCTCACTGGAAGTTGATGAGTTGCATGCGGTAGAATTGGTTCGACGCAACCACGAAATCGCTGATTTCGGTGAGCGGCAGGCTTCCGGTGACGGTGACGCTCGAGGAATAATTCGTCCAGGTCATCAGGTCGAAACTCTTCTGGATCGTGAAGGTGGTGATGTTCGTGCTCGTCGGAGCGGTCACGAGAAACTGCACGCCAACACTGTTGTCCGACGGGTAGCAGACGATCCCCGTAATGCCCGCCGTGACGCCGGCGGCGTTGCTGACCATCAGGCCGGCGTGCGCTGCTCCCGTGGTGGCCAACCAGGCCGCGGCTATCACGAGTGTTCTCAGTCGCTTGCATTTACTCCTTGCTCGAACTGTTTTCATAACCAAAACACCTCCAAGTGGTTTTAGACTTTGTCCGTTTGGTGATATGACACGTCTGCCCGGCATCAATGTTGATAGGCGCCGATATCCCAGTTGCCATTCGCAGGCCGGAGCACGCCAGTGATGTCGGCGTTCAGCCCGGGCAGATTCAGTGATCCGAGGTTCACGCCGGCCCCGATGCAGGGTGAGTTGCTCTGCAAATCATAGTTGTTTTGCAGTGAATTCGTGGCGGATCCATACGCTAGGCTCACAAACTGCGGATCGTTGGTCGTTCCATGGGGCTCGAAGCCGACGCTGCGGGCCGCGGCCAACCCGCCGTGGATGTTGAACCCGGGTTGGTTGTTCCACCAGAACCAGGTGTCGGCGGTGTTCTGGGAATGCCAGTCGTTGTAGTCCACCGTCCATTGGGCCACCGGGTACTGGTTGGTGACCACGCCCAGCAGCAGCACGGTCGCATCCGACCCCTGATTGTAGAAACTGTAGGCCAGGTTGTTCTCCACTTGGAGGTAGGCGTTGGCCGGCCAGGTGATCGGCGGCGACAGGCAGCCGCAGGCGCCCCAGGAAAGCGCCGAACTGGCGGCGGCACTGGGCGTGTTGACGATGATCGTGTTGTTGAGAATCCGAATGGTCCCGCCCTGATTCAACTCGTAGGAGATGGTCACCGGGGGCGCGCCGCCGCCGCTCCAACTGTTGGTGGTCAGGATGCCGGTGGAATTGCCGTAGACCGCCTGGCCGCTGAAGGCAATGCCGGCATTGGGATTGTCGAACAGGTTGTTGTAGACGTTCACGCTCGGGGCGTATTCCAGGTAGATGTCGGCGGTGAACACCTCGGCGGTGTGCGTGGTCTGAAAAACATTATTGTAGATGTTGTTGTGTACGCCGCAGCTCACGTTGGTGTTACCGGTGCGGAAGAAGATCGGGTCCTGATGCGGCGGTCCCACAAAGCAGGTCGAGCACGAAGCGGGTTCGTTCTCATAGCCGCGCCAATAGGGCGGAGAATACGCCCAGCCCATGCCGGAGAACGTGTTGCCGTTGACCGACAGGTAATCGAGGTTGCCCGAGACGGCCCCGAAGTCGATGCCCCAGACCATGAAATCGTGCAGGTAATTGGCGACGAAGGTCACGTTCGAAGAGCTCTGATACCAGCCGAACTCGATGCCGGTATGGACGTGGGTGAACTCGCAGTTGGTGACGACCAGATTGACGCCGCCGTGAACGACGATGCCTTCGGAGGCGTCGCGGCTGTCGGAGTTGCCCACCGAATTGCCGTCCATCGGGATGGTGTTGAACGTGTAGCCGAGATTGTGAATGTAGCAGTTTTCAATGAGGGAGTTATTGAGCGAACCGTAGACGAAGATGCCATAGCCTTGCTTGCTGGGCACGCCCGTGCCGGGATCGGGCGGCAATGTGGCCGAGCCGCCAATCGGGCCGATCTCCAGATTGTTGAATACCAGGCCGCTCACGGTGCCGCCGGTGTAGAAGGCCGCAATGTAATTGCTGGAGTAATTGTCGGTGAAGATCGCCCGCCCGGTGCCCCAGGTGCCGGCGCTGTTGCCATCGTAGGTAATGGGGCTGGATGCCGAGCTGCTCCAGTTCAGGCCGATGCCGGTCTGATAGGGCACCGCGCCATCGCCGACCAGGACATATTGCACGCCGCCCTTGAAGTATACCGTGTCGCCGGGACTGAGTGCTGTGTTGCCCGCCGTGCCGGTGGCGGCGGGATCGCCGGGACAATGTTTCCAGGGCGCAGCGGCGTTTGTTCCCGGATTCGAGTCCGAGCCGGCGGAATAATCCACGTAGAAACCGGGTGCGGACGGATCGCCTTGAGGTGCCGGCGGCGTCGTGATGCAGGCCTCGGCGCTGGGGGAAGCATCGTTGCCGCCGACATCGTAGGCGACAATCGTGTAGCAATACGATGTGCTCGGCACAACACTGGTGTCGACGAATTCTGTCTGGGTCGTTGTTTCTACCAATGTGCCATTGCGGTAGACCTGATAGCCGGCAAGTCCGGGCCCGCCGGTGTCGGTGGAGCTATTCCAACGCAGCGTGACCTCCGACGAAGAGTTCTCGGTTGCCATGAGGGCCGTGACCATTAAGGGAAGTATTGTTTGGCCAGATGGCTGGACGGTTCCATCAGGCGTGACATTTGACGCATCAACAGTCGCATTGGTGGCGGCAGATGAATCGTCAGTGGTGGCAGACGGATCGATTGGGGCTACGTCACTATTGACGGGCGCCGAATCGGTTCCCGACGGAGCTGGGGCTGCGGGATCGGGGCCGTTGTTGTCAGCGTCCTGATAATTACTCCAGGCGGCGCGAGGCGTCGGCCATGACCCCCAGCCAGCGCCGTCCCAGGTTTGAGCCGAACTCGTAGTAGGTGCAACCAACCAACTGAATGCGAGCGCGATGGTAAGAATGAAAATGCCATGATCACGAATCGTTCCCAGCCGGTGACCGAAGGAACCTGGTATTCGCTTCGCTTCGGTCGCACGTCCACAGACCGGGCGGAGGAACGTGTCGGGCACGGCTGCCGTTGTCTGGGTGGTTTTCATCATGACAAACGCTAACGGCATTCGTGGAGAAACTGAAATTACTGGGTTCCCTATATTCGGCCGGGAAATCACCCTAGAAAATTCACGCTGAAAAAGCTGTGGCTGCTTCCAGCGGCTATGGGCAAATGCGCGACAAGAATAAATACGCTTCTGGGTAATCTCCGGGCAGGAGATGCTTGGGCGGTGCTTCATAGACTGTTGTTCCTTTCAGCTTCATGGCTGTTTAAAGGATCACTCCCTACCGACGCGTACGCTCAACAACTGCGTGACGACCGTGCTCGTTTCGGGGTGAAGAAAACAACAGCGGCAGCAACAATACAGAACGGCGACGTGACCGTGTTGGGTGAACCTGTGGCTTTTGTTACGTAAAACAGACTGACATTACTGTGCTACTCCTGAATCTCTAACATTTGTGCGGCGAAACTCTCGCCGAACGCCACCGGCAGTGTCGGATATTCACACACGAAAGTCAAGGTATTCCTTTGGTTCTTTTGGGGTAGTGTCGAAATTTGAGACGTTCGCCTGGCAGGATCAATTTGGGCGGGGTCGGACCGGAGGGCGCCATCCGGCATGGAGCTGGTGGAACCTGATGACCTCGAGAGAATTCACCCGGGGAAAGCCGTGGCTGCTTCAGGCGGCGATAATCTGGTTACGGATGGCGTAGCGGACGAGGTCGGTTACGGAATGCAGGTCGAGTTTGTGCATGACCTTGGCCCGGTGCGCATCCACCGTCTTGACGCTGACGCCGAGCGCGACAGCAACCTCTTTGTTGGTCTTGCCCTCGGTCAAGAGTTGGACAATCTCGCGTTCGCGTGCCGTCAGGTGCTGCACCGGGCCAGCCGCGCCTTTCCCAGTTTTCCCAGGGTTCAGGTAACCACTCAACACCACTTCCGAGACCTTCCCCGTGAAGAACGGCTGGTGCTGGGCGAGTGATTCAACGGCGGAAACCAACAGGCGCGCCGTGTCCGCTTTCAGAATGTAGCCGTGCGCACCGGCGGCGAGCACCTCGCTCACCAACTTCTCGGACTCGTGCATGGTGAGGATCAGTACTTCGGCTTTGGGAATCGCCTTGCGAATCTGGCGCGCGGCCTCCAGGCCATTCAGTTCCGGCATCGTCACGTCCAACACGATCACGTCGGGCCCCAGTTGCCTGGCCAACTCCACCGCTTGCCGGCCGTTGACCGCCTCCCCGCAAACTTTCCAGCCGGGCTGGTTTTCCAACACCGCCCGCAATCCCTTCCGCACCAGTTCGTGGTCATCGGCTATCAAGATTTGCATGGTCTTCATCCGTACTGGCCTCCCCGGGCGCGATGGCCCGCACAGTTGTTCCCTTTCCCTGACCCCTCGATTCAATCTCGAACCGGCCGCCCAATTGACGCACGCGTTCCCGCATGCCGGCCAGCCCCACGCCCGCTTTCGCCACGGTGCCGTCGCCCCGAACGCGCAGTCCACAGCCTTGATCGGTCACTTCGAGCACGACATTGCCGTTCTCACGCGCGATCCGAATCGTGGCGGTCGGACTGCCGGAATGGCGATGGACGTTGCCCAGACTTTCCTGCACCACCCGAAACAGTGCCCGCTCCGTCTCGGCGGGCAATCGTCCCAAGGACGGGCTGGTGTCCAGCGTCACCTTGATCCCGCTGCGTTGCGAAAACCCGGCGGCGTACTCCTGTACGGCGCCAGTCAGGCCCAATTCATCCAATGACGGCGGGTGCAGTTGGTACGCCATTGTTCGCAGTTCGCGCTGGCTCTGCTCGATGATCGCCTGGCTGTCGGCGAGGAGATTGTCGACGGAGACATCCCGGCCGGCGGTGCGTTGTTGCACAAGGCCGAGGTTCATCGCCAGGGCCATCAACTCTTGGGCGGTCGAATCGTGTAGTTCGCGGCCGATCCGCCGGCGTTCTTCGTCCCGCGACCGCAACAGATGACCAGAGAGCTGGCGCACTTCGTCCTCCGCCTGTTTGCGTTCGGTGATGTCGCGCACCACACCGGCGAGTTGGACGAGCGTGCCGGCCTTGTCGGCCAGCGGGGTCAGGGTGACTTCGCCCACGCGCTGGCCGGCCGGGTAAGCGGCGCTGCCTTCCCAGCTCACGGTCTTGCGTTCCCGAATCGCTTCCTGGAATTTGCTCCGCACCCGAGCATGGGAAGTTCCCGGTAGAACTTCCTCGATCCGTTTGCCAACCACTTGTTCCCGGGTGAGACCGGTCACTTTCAGAAAGGCGGCATTGACGCAGAGGAACCGGCAGCAGTCGTCGGCTTCGACTTCAAGCAGGAACAGGCAATCGGAAACACCTTGAAAGATCAGCGCGAGGTGCTGTTGCTGGATGGCGATCCGCTTCAGCAGGAAGGCGGCGAACCCAAAATACCCCGCGCCCGTGATCATGACAAACGCCAGTCCCTTCAGCAGTTCGAAGTCGCGCAACTGGTCAATGGACCAGGCTGCGCCGGCCGCAATTCGGCCCGACAAGAAAATATACGCGCTGCACAGGACCATGTACCCCAGCGCGAGGCACAGGGACACCCCGGTCGGATGAGCGGCGACACGCCCCAGCCGGCTTGAGGAGCCAGCCATCACCCTGATCAGCTTTCTGGCCAGATGGGCGCTGATTCGCTCCTGGCGGTGTAGAGCGCTGGCGGCTTTCTCCATAGATGCGGTACTCATGAGATCCTCCCTCAGGGTCCGTCGCGGCTTTTTGCGTTAACTTCCTGTTTCCTTGAGCCGGTCATCGTGCTTTCGGAGCGAGAAAGAGATCCGGCCAACGGTACGTCAGTTGCCAAACGGGATGATGAGCCGCACGCCGACATACGGCCTGCTACCCTGCCACATGTCGAGGTCGAGCTTCACCCGCGGGCTACTTCGCGACGCTCCAAGTGAAATGGCCCGCGTGCGGCGCAGGCTGCCCTGATCAAAGCTGAAGTCGGCTTGGTTCTCGACGTTCTTGGTGAAGCGATCGAGCGCAAATACGGCTGTGTCCAGACCGTATTTGGCGGTCTCGATCTGCCGTTTGATGAGCGACGGAGATTTTTGCGGCGGGCTGTATTCTGCTTCAAAACGCTCCCACACCTCGGTGTCCGTCAGCTTGCGCTGGGGCATCAGTATCGACTGCAGCTCACGCTCGGCAGGCGCCTGATGGTCGGTCCGTTCGCTGATTTTGCTCCGGATGGACGCCGCTGTAATCGGAGAAACCGACAAGTAGGTCATCAAGGACGAGGACTCGGGTTGTTGCGCCGTGGCGGACGGAACGGCTGACCAGCAGGAAACACACGCGACCGTCCCCGATATGGTCGAGCGCCAGTAGCTGCGGATACTGTGTTTGCTGCAACTGTTCACGACAATCTCCCATTCCCGTGGCGTGCTAATCCTTCTTTTCGTCGTTCTTGTCGGCCTTCTGCTCGGTTGGTTCCCTGGTCGCGGCAGGCCGCTCGGCCGCAGGCTTGGACTCAACCTTCGCCTCTGGTTTGCTCTCCGGCTTCGCTTCCACAGCGGTAGGAGCGGGTTGTTTCTTCTCGCTCTCCGTCACTTGCGCTTTTTCCTGCTGCGCGTGTTTCTCTGCGTCGAGCTTCGTAACTCGGTTCTGCTCGTCAGCTTGGACGACTTCCTTCTTCGTTGTCGCCGCCTGCGGCTCCGCCGTTGTCACAACCGGTTTTGCAACCTGTCGTGGCTCGCTCGCGGGAAGTGCTTTCGAAGCCTGGCTGCGAACCGGCGTCTGGACTGCTTTCTCACTGGTCGATGTTGACGTCGGGTGCTTGGCGACGACCTTCGCTTCCTCTTTGTTGCGCAGTTCGCGAACCGGTACCGCTTGGATCGTTCGTCCGCTTGCCTTTTCGATGACGGCAGTAGCCGGGCCTTTCTTGTTGATCACGGTCTTATTGATGGCGATCTTATCCACAATCACCGTCTTGGGACTAACGGGTTCCAGAAACCGGCGTTCCTCAACCGTGACATACCCCCTCGACGCAACGCTTCTTCCCCAAAACATCCCCGACGGACCCAAGGGCGCCCAGCCGACGTATCCGCCGCCTTCTCGCCAGGAAACCCACGCCGGTGCCCATTGTATCTGCGGCACCCAATACCAGCCAAATTGCGGATCAAAATCCCAGCCGCCATAATGGTACGTGGCCCAGGCCCACGGCTCATCGCTGACCCAGTACCAGCCGGCGTCGGTTTGCTGCCAGTAGCCGTTGGAATAGGGACTCCAACCAGTGGCCACTCCGCCCGGTATCCAACAGCTTCCGTAGGATCCAACCACCTGCCAGCGCCCGTACGGGCTGAGGGGTTGATAGAAATCGCTTTGGGTGTGAATCGCCACGACCGAGACTCCTACTGATACCTCGGCTGCGAAGCTTGTGTACCCAGTCAACGCCCACAACAGCGCAGTGCAGAACACGAATCCGACTTTGCCGGCCAAATGCTTGGTTCCATTCATGTAGTTACTCCTCTGCTCAATAGATCAAGAACCCGTCGTTGTTCTCGAAACACAACGATGTGGGCATCAACGCCGAGCCGGATGATTCCTCTGGCTCTGCGATTCCCGCAGACGCCGTAAGCGGTCTCGATGAGATTGCCGAACGTCAATGCCCTGTTCTTGCGATTGGCTTTCATGCCACAACGATAACCTCGGAAGCCCTGTGGGCGCTATGGGGTGTTAACCTATGGGGCATTCACCCCACCGGGGGATTTTAGGAAACAAAGCGCTACGGGGTGGCAGGAATGGGCAAGGGCTCGACACCCAAGGCGATTCTTTCGTTTACCAACTGCCTTGCCGCTCCCCCCAGGAATGCGGGGGACTTCGAAGTGCACCGGTGTGCGGCTCGCACCGTAGGCTGCCTGCTTTCGGCCTCCGGGCTTGCTCAAGCACGTGCCTGCATCTGCCTGGTGATGGCACGGTTATTGCACCTTGCGACCCGCCTGCCTTGTCGATTTGATGGCAGAAATGGGCGTTCGGTGAATGCCAAGATGCAAACAATCGTGTCGAGGTTCGACCGACGGGACGGACGGCGATGACGCTGCGCCGCAAGATACTCCTGATCATCGGGGTCACACTGGTGGCGCTCATTCTGGGGTTGTACAAGGTGTCCTCCTCAATTCTGCTCACCGATTTTTCCCGACTCGAGCGGTGCGATGTTGTGCGCGACGTGAAGTGGTCGAAGAGCGCCTTGGAGCACGAGTTGGCAGACCTGAGTGACAAGGCCGAAGAGTGGGCGGCCAGGGATGACACCTACCAGTTTATCCAGGATCACAACCAGAAATACATTCGCGCCAATTTTGGCGATTCGACGTTTGCCGACCTGCGGCTGAATTTCGTTGTCCTCTTGAATCGCGATGGGCAGGTGGTGTGGAGCAATGGGTTTGATCTGCGAGCAGCAAAGGAGGCGCCCGTACCCGACAGTTTCTTGCGGTTGTTGACGAGGGAGAGCCTCCTACTGGACCACCCGGGTGTTGACAGCGTTCATGCGGGACCGGTGTTGTTGCCCGAAGGCGTCACGTTGGTGGTTTCGAGGCCGATTGTGACCGGGCAACATGCCGGGCCGGTCCTCGGCACGCTGATGGTTGGCCGATATCTGAACGTGGCGGCGATGAAGCGGTTCACCGATGCGGCCCATTTGATGTTGATGGTGCATCGAGTGGATGATCCGAAGTTGCCGGCGGATTTCCGAACGGTATTGGCCCGGGGACACGGGGCCAATCGGATATACGTGCATTCTCTGGTGGGCGACTGGATCGGGGGTTATGTCGTGTGCGACGACATTTTCGGGAAACCCGCCGTGATACTGCGGGTGGAGAAGCCCCGCGACATCTTCGCGCAGGGACTGGGCACCATCCGATTGTTGGGGACATCGCTCCTGGTCATTGGATTGTGTTTCGGAGCTTCCATGGCTGTGTTGCTGGAACGGCTGGTCCTGGCGCGGTTGGCAAGGCTGATTGGGGACGTCAATCGAATTGGGAGCCAGAGTGATGTGACCGCGCGTGTGGCGGTTGATGGTCGGGACGAACTGGCTGGTTTGGCAAGCGCCCTGAACAAAATGCTGGATGCCCTGCAGCACTCGCAGGCCAAATTGCGCGAGAGCGTGACGCAGCAGCAGTTGGCGGCTGATCGCTTGC
The DNA here is from genome assembly GCA_049515295.1 of Verrucomicrobiia bacterium. Taxonomy (GTDB): domain Bacteria; phylum Verrucomicrobiota; class Verrucomicrobiia; order Palsa-1439; family Palsa-1439; genus Palsa-1439. Next base: position 30,776 of record JBEKUF010000008.1, read on the forward strand.
GGTTGCAGGGGGCAGCGCTGGATTCCGCAGCCAACGCCGTCGTGGTTACCGACCGCGACGGAACCATCGAATGGGTCAACCCGGCCTTCACCAAGTTAACCGGGTACACGTTCGCGGAAGTTTATGGAGAGATGTGGTCAACGCTCAAGGCCGATGGCCACGAGCCGGCGGTTTACGACAAGCTTTGGCAAACTATTCTTTCCAGCCAGGTCTGGCACGGAGAATTGGTCAGTTACCGCAAGGACGGAACCCGGTACACGGCCCGGATGACGATTGCTCCCGTGACCAACGAACAAGGGCAGGTCGCGCACTTCATTGCCATCAAGGAGGACATCACCGAGCAAAAGACGTTGCAGGAGCAGTTCCTGCAGGCCCAAAAGGTCGAAGCGGTGGGGCGGCTGGCCGGGGGTGTGGCGCATGATTTCAACAATATCCTGACGGCCATCAACGGGTACACGGAACTGTTGCTGCGCAAGCTGCCTCCCGAGGATGCGCGGTTTCGCCTGGCGGAGCAAATCCGCAAATCGGTGGAACGGGCGGGTGGCCTGACGCGACAGTTGCTGGCGTTCAGCCGCAAGCAGGCGCTTCAACCGCGGATACTCGACCTGAGCAATATCGTCACGGACATCGAGAAAATGCTCCGGCGGTTGATCGGCGAGGACATCGAGTTGCACACGATACGCGGCGCGGCCGTCGGAAACGTTCGGGCCGATCCTGCCCAGATCGAGCAGGTGATCATGAATCTCGCTGTGAACGCGCGCGATGCCATGCCCAACGGCGGCAAGCTCATCATCGAGGTGGCGCGGGCGACGCTTCGCGAAGACTACACGCGCCTGCATGGCGACGTGGAACCCGGAGAATACGTCATGCTCTCCGTCACCGACACGGGATCGGGGATGACCGAGGACGTGAAAGCGCACATTTTCGAGCCGTTTTTCACCACCAAACCGCAGGGGAAAGGCACAGGACTCGGCTTGGCGACCTGCTACGGAATTGTCAAACAGAGTGGGGGCCACATCGACGTATTTACCGAACCTGGCCGGGGCACCACGTTCAAGATTTACCTGCCGCGAGTCGAGGCGAATGCGGATCAGCAACCCGAGCGACCGAAGATTCTGGAATGGGCGACCGGCAAGGAGACCATTCTGGTGGCCGAGGATGAGGCGGACGTGCGCAACCTCACGGTCGGCATCCTGCGCGATCTGGGGTATCGCGTGATGGAGGCGAGCAACGGCGAAGAAGGGATTCGTGTGGCGGAGCAGAACGCCGAGGACAAGATCGATTTGCTCTTTACGGACATCGTGATGCCCCAACTGGACGGCAAACAGTTGGCGGATTGGTTTGGGACAGCCCGCCCGGACACCAAGATCCTGTTCACTTCAGGTTACACCGCGGATGCCATGATCCAACACGGAATCTCCGAGGAGCGAATCGCCTTCCTGGAAAAGCCCTTTACGCCCGAAATTCTGGCACAGAGAGTGCGGGAAGTACTCGATGGCCAGGAGCCGGGGCCTGTTAGCCGTACAGAGATGGAGTCATGACGAATATGCCGCACTTGAATTTCCTTGATGAGTCCGTTTTCTCTTTCCCTCCGGAATGGATCAAGTCAGCGCTGGTCCTGGCGCTGATCACCGTCTGGATGGTCATCGTGTTGTTCACCTACCTGAACTACGCGACCCGGCGCAATCATCTCAGGCTGTGGACGGTCGCGTGGATGTTCTACTCGGTGTATCTGGCGGCGTCGATCGGACTGGAGGAATCCCCGCACGTGCCATTTTTGCTGATGGCGTCCCGAGCGTGCATCGGCATCAGCGCGCTGTTCATGTTTTGGGGCAGTTTTCAACTGTCAGAAGTCAAGCGCGACCAGCGCGAGCTGGCGTTGGCAACGATGCTGATTATCATCTGGAGCTACTTCGCGGCGTATCGCGGTGGGGACGGGCTGTGGTTTACGTTGCCGGTATTTCTATTGTTGGCCGGAGCGGGTGTCTACACCGGCGTCCTGTATATCCGCGCCCGGCGGCGGTCCCGGGGCAGCAGGATCCTCGGCATCGGTTTCCTTCTGTGGGGCATCCACTTGATCGGATTCCCGTTGGCGAGCGGCTCGCAAGTCTTGATGGCCGTCGCGTATCTGACCTCGGCGATTCTGGCGCTGCTGATCGTGGTGGGCATGGTGGTCGAGGACAACGTCAATCTGTCCGAGCACGACTACCACACGTTGTTTGATTCTTCCGGCGAGGCGATCTTCCTGCTCGATCCCAATGCGCTTCGCGTGTTGCAGGCCAACCAGGCCGCGCTCCGACTAAGTGGTCGGAACGCCGGCGAACTCATCGGTCGGCAGTTTATTGAGTTCTGCCCCGGACTGCTGGCGGCGCTTGCGAGCGTGGACGGGTCAGCGGCGGCGGCTGTGAATGAAGCGGGCCGCGAGCTTCAGTTCCTGCGTCCCGACGGCAGCGAATTCCCGTGTGAAGGAGATGCGAGTTTGGTCCATTGCCCGAAAGGCCCCGTGCTCCTGCTCAGTGTTCGAGACATTACGGCCCGTAAACAGGCCGAGCAATCTCTTCGCGAGAGCACGTGTCAACTTGCCAGCACGGTGGCAGAGCTACGCGAAACACAAAAGCAGGTTGTACAACAGGAACGATTGCGGGCCCTGGCGCAGATGGCAAGTGGTGTCGCCCACGATTTCAACAACGTTCTGGCGAAGATCCTGGGGTTCAACGAACTGTTGCTGGCCTGGCCGGAGAATCTTAATGACAAGGACAAGGTCAAGAAATACATCCAGATGACCAGTGCTGCGGCGCAAGAGGCCGTCAACATCGTCAATCGGCTTCGCGAGTTCTATCGCCACCGGAAGGAGTCCGACGTTTACCAGCCAGTCGACGTCAATGAAATTGTGACCCAAGCCGTCGTGCTAACCCAGCCGAAATGGAAGGACCAAATGATGGCCAGCGGCGCGACGGTCGTGGTGGAAACCGATCTAAAGGATGTCCCGCCAGTCCGCGGCAGTGAGTCCGACCTGCGCGAGTCGCTGATCAACTTGCTGTTCAACGCCGTCGACGCGGTGCCCCAGGGAGGTACGATCACGGTGGCGACCGGCACGGAAGACAATTCGGTGGTCATCCAGGTGCGGGACACGGGCCGGGGCATGACCGAAGAAGTCCGGCAGCGCTGTTTCGAACCGTTCTTCACCACGAAGGGAGAACGGGGCACGGGCCTTGGCCTGGCGATTGTTTACGGAATCGTACAGCGTCATGGAGGTTCGATCGATGTTCAGAGCGAGCCCGGTAAGGGGACGGTTTTCGTCATTCGACTGCCGATATTCCAGGCGGAGGGCGGGGAACTGGTGACCAGCAGTGCGGCACCGTCGCGTCCGTTGCGAGTGCTGTTGGTGGAAGACGAACCGCAGGTCCGCGACATTGAGGCGGAATATTTGCGGGGCGATGGGCACTTTGTTGAGACCGCTGCGGACGGTCGAGAAGCCCTGGAACGGTTCGCGCAATGGGGCTACGACCTCGTAGTGGCGGATCGTGCGATGCCGGAAATGAATGGCGACCAGTTGACGGCGGCCATCAAGCAGATGTCCCCCAAAACCCCTGTGGTAATGGTGACAGGCTTTGCTGACATGCCCGTGGAGGATGGTACCGATCCAGCGCACCAGCCGAACCTGATTCTGCGCAAGCCAATCACCCAGATGACGTTGCGACAGGCCATTACGCGTGTCCTGTCACCAGCGCCAGCGCCTGCCAAACCCGCCCCGACGCTCGTCCATTTCGGATAAGTGGAACACAAGCTGCTCCTAGAAGTACCAAAGAAGGATGGATGCCTAATGAGCAAGACAAAGGTTTTGATTGTGGACGACGATATTGCGACGAGCCGGCTCCTCGCAACGGGTTTGGAGAAGACAGGTTCGTTTCAGGTCGTCGTCGAGAATGTAGCGACACGCGCCCCCTCGACCGCACATGAGTTCCGGCCCGGCGTGATTTTGCTCGATGTATGCATGCCCGGCGCGGATGGCGGCGATGTCGCGTTCCGCATTCACAACGACCCGTCATTACGATCGACGCCGATCGTTTTCCTGACGTCACTGGTTTCCGGACAAGAAGCCACCACACAATCCGTGTTGCGCGGGGGCTACGAGTTTCTTCCGAAGCCGGCGAGTATCACGAAGGTGATCGAGTGCATTGATCGGCATCTCGGCAGGGGAAGCGAAGCCGCCGCGAACGTTTCGCGAACGTAACGCCTGGCAGGCGACGGTGCCCGGATCTCGATGGCGAGACTGTTCAGGATTGTACGGGGAGCCAACCCGCTCGTCCGTCCGAAACCAGGCATTTCTGCATCTTCCAGCGAGATTGGGAGCGAGCGCGTCCCCTGTTGCGCGATTTTGCGACAAAGCTGAGGTTCGGTCGCCGATGGCATTCCCGGTGCTTGATTAACAGCCAGATGGGTTGCCCTTGGAACTACTGCGGCGTCAGTAAGTTGGACACGAGACATGCGTGGGGCCAGGGTCGGCCCGGTGGAAGGAAATTACGACAATGCATTTGATCACCGACAGGTCGATTCGCGGGAAGTTGATGTGGATCAGCATGCTCACCAGCACGGTGGCCGTCATTCTGGCGTGCGTTGCCTTTGGGCTCTACGAGATGATCAACTACCGCCACCAGATGACCCGTGATCTGTCGGTGCTGACGCAAATGATCGAGGAGGAACAGGCCGCCGGGCGTCAGCTTTCCGATCCTGAGGTGGTTAAGGAAGTGAACTCCTGGGCAAGCAAACAGCACTCCATCGCCCTCGCGTGTGTGTACAGCAAAGATGGCAAGCTCGTCATCAAGTACGCCCGTGACGATGTCAAGCCCCAGCGCGAAGTGCCCGCGTTGTTGGGAGACGACATCGACCGCATCGAAGGCGGTCACCTGGTGGTGTATCAGCCGATCCTCCTCCAGGGACGGAAGGCGGGAACCGTGTTCATCCGCGCCGATTTTCGCTGGCTCACGGACCGCTTCGTGGAGGAGTTGCGGATTGTGGCGATCATTTTGCTGCTCTCCTGGCTGGTCTCGCTGCTGCTGTCGTCCCGCTTGCAACAGTTTATCTCGGGGCCGATCCTCGATCTCGTCCGGTCCACGCGAACCGTTTCGGAGACGCGTGATTACTCGGTGCGCGCCGTCAAGTCCTCCACCGATGAAATCGGTTTGTTGGTCGATGAGTTCAACGAGATGCTCCAGCAGATCCAGCAGCAGGACGAGGCATTGTGGGGCGCCAAAGAGAAAGCGGAGTTGGCCACTCGCGCCAAGAGTGAGTTCCTGGCAAACATGAGCCACGAGATTCGCACGCCGATGAACGGAATCATCGGCATGGCCGATCTGGCGCTGGATACCGACCTGTCACCCGATCAGCGGGAATACCTCGATACCGTCAAGCTTTCCGCGGAGACGCTGCTGCAGTTGATCAACGACATCCTGGATTTCTCCAAGATCGAGGCGGGAAAACTCGAGCTCGATCCGATCGACTTCAGTCTGCGTGACAATCTGGGAGACACACTCAAGACCCTGGCCATTCGCGCCCACCAGAAGGGCCTCGAGTTGGCGGCCCACATCCTCCCCGATGTGCCCGATGAACTGGTTGGCGACCCGGTTCGACTGCGGCAAATCATCGTCAATCTCATCGGCAACGCGCTCAAATTTACTGAACGGGGTGAGGTGGTCGTCCAGGTCACTGTCGATGGCCAGGAAGGGGACGATCTGTGCCTGCATTTTGCCGTCAGCGACACGGGCATTGGCATTCCCGAGGACAAACAGGGGGTGATCTTCGAAGCGTTCGCCCAAGCCGACGGTTCGACCACGCGCAAGTACGGCGGCACCGGTTTGGGTCTGGCCATCTGCTGTCAGTTGGTCAAGATGATGGGCGGCAAAATCTGGGTGGAAAGCGAAGTGGACAAGGGCAGCACGTTTCATTTCACGGCGCAGATGCGCCGGTCGAAAAATCTTCCGTCCCGGCTGCCCGCGCAACAAGCCGACCTGGAAGGTCTGCCGGTGTTGGTGGTCGATGACAATGCCACCAACCGTCGCATTTTGGAAGAGGTCCTGCGCCACTGGCATGCGAAGCCGGTGATCGCCGGCAGCGCCGCCGCTGCCTTCGCGGGAATGAAGAAGGCTCACACTCGTGGAGAACCATTCCGGGTGGTCTTGTTGGATTGCCTGATGCCCGAGACAGATGGATTTGGTCTGGCCGCGCAGATTCGCCAGGATCCGGAGCTGACCGCGACGAAGTTGATCATGCTCTCTTCCGCCGGCCAGGCCAGGATTGCTTCCCAATGCCGGGAAATGGGATTGGCAGGGTACCTGACCAAGCCGGTCAAACAGTCGGAGCTTTTTGACACCATCGTTGCGGCACTGGGGATTCGGAGCGAGCCGATTCAACAACCGGCGGAGGCCAAGCCGTCCCCGGCGGGCGCTTCGCGCAAGTTGCGGGTACTCCTGGCGGAGGATAACGCTGTCAACCAGCGGTTGGTCGTCAAGCTGATGCAAAAACACGGGCACGAGCTTGTCGCCGTCAACAACGGCGTGGAAGCCCTCGACGTGCTGGAGCGAGAGACGTTTGACGTGGTCCTCATGGATGTGCAGATGCCAGAGATGGGCGGATTCGAAGCCACGGCGCGCCTCCGCGAGCGCGAGAAGTCCACCGGCCAACATGTTCCGGTGATTGCCATGACCGCCCACGCGCTCAAAGGCGACCGCGAGCGATGTCTGGAAGCCGGGATGGACGACTACGTGCCGAAACCCCTTCAGGCGGCGTCATTGTTTGAAGCGATCGACCGCCTGGTGCCGAACCCGTCGCTGATCGCCAGTGTACCGGAGAAACTCCCTGCGGATGAAGCGGCGCCTGCGGCGAGCGCGAACGTTTTTGACCGCGAGGCCGCCCTGGCCATGATCGATGGCGACACAGAGCTTTTTGGTGAGCTGGTGGGATTATTCGCGACCGAGTCGGTGGAATTACTCAACCAGATTCACGAGTCGATTACGCGGCGCGATGCAAAACTTCTGGAAAGGTCGGCGCACTCGCTAAAGGGATCCGCCGCCGCCTTTTGCGCCGAGACGGCCCGAGCCATGGCCCAGCGGTTGGAGGGCATGGGGGCCCGCGGTGAGTTCGGCGGGGCCGACGTTGTCGCCGCCGAGTTGCGGGAGGAAGTCACGCGATTGATCCAGGTGCTTTCACCCTATCGGAAGGAGGGTGCGGTGTGCGAATCCTGATTGCGGAAGACGACGCGGTATCACGCCGTCTGCTGGAAACCACCCTCACCAAATGGGGCTATGAAGCCATCGTCACCACGGATGGGTTGCAGGCCCTTGACGTGTTGAGCCAGCCCGATGCGCCGTCCTTGGCCATCTTGGACTGGATGATGCCGGGCATGGACGGCGCGGAAGTGTGCCGTCGGGCACGGAGCCAGGAAATGGGGCGGCTACTGTACATCATTCTGCTCACCGCCAAGGGCCGCAAGGAAGACATTGTCCAAGGGCTGACGGCGGGAGCGGATGATTATATCATCAAGCCGTTTGACCGTTCGGAGTTGAAGGCGCGGATCAATGTGGGCGAACGCATTCTCCGCCTGCAAGCCGAACTGGCCGCGCGCGTCAAGGAGTTGGAACTCGCGCTGACCAATGTCAAACTGCTCCAGGGGTTGTTGCCCATCTGCTGCTACTGCAAGAGGATCCGCAACGACCAGAACTACTGGCAGCAGGTGGACACCTACATCGCCGACCACTCGGAAGCGCAGTTTACGCACGGCATCTGTCCCGAATGCCGGGAGAAGATCGTGAGGCCGGAGTTGGAACGGGTGAAAGTCTAACGAACCGGCCGTTCGCAGTTGACGGGTTTCAGCGCCGGTTTTGCAGGAAACTGGCGATCAATTCTTTCGGCGAGCACGTGGCCGTGCCGACCTTGCCTACCACCACGCCGGCCGCGTGATTGGAGATTTCCGCGGCGTCCACCGCGTCGGCCTTCGCCGCCAGCGCCAGCACCAGGGTGGCAATCACCGTATCGCCAGCGCCGGACACATCAAAGACTTCCTGGGCGACGGTCGGAATGTAGTGCGGCCTCTTGCCGGGCCGAAACAGGAACATCCCGTGCTCGCCAAGCGTGACCAGAAGGTTGCGGGGTTTCCACGTCCTCAAGAGCGCTTGCCCCACGCGCAGAAGCGCTTCGTCGCGCAGTACGTCTTCGACGGGTTCGACGTGGGGCAGGTCGGCGGCGGCAAACGCCTCGGAGCGATTGGGGGTGACCGCCGTCAGGCCGGAGTAACGGATCCGGCTGCGCGAATTCGGGTCCGCCGCCGTGATTTTGCGCGCGTTGTGCGCCAGCCGCTGCATCGCATTGAGCAGCTTCTGGGACAAAAGGCCTTTGGCGTAGTCCTCAAAGATCACGGCGGAAACATTCCCCAGGCGCGACTCGAAATGTTCCAACACGCGGCGCTCGATCTGGGGAGGCAGGTCCGCACACGTTTCCCGGTCAAAGCGCACCACCTGCTGGCCGTGCGCGACAATGCGGGTCTTGAGGGTCGTGGGACGGTTCGGGTCAATGACCAATCCATCCGTGTCCACTCCTTGTTGGTCGAGCAAATCCCGCAAATTCTCGCCGGTGTCATCGTCTCCCAATACGCCGAGGATGGAGACCGACGCGCCCAACGCCCGGAGGTTGCGGGCGACGTTGGCGCCGCCGCCGGGAAAGAGCGACTCGCGGTTGATTTCAACCACCGGCACGGGTGCCTCGGGCGAAATCCGTGACACTTTCCCCCAGAGAAACCGATCGAGCATGACATCGCCGACGACGAGGATGCGTTGTTGGGGGAAGCAGGTGAGGATGTGCTGGAGACGCTTAGCGTTCATTGGGTTTGAGTTGTTCCAGTGTGGCGGCAGCCCACAGCGGAACGAGCAGTTCGTGGTGGCCGATAATGTAGTAGCCTTGGCCGCCCTTGTGGGTGGGGCGGCGGACGACGTTCTCCGCGGGACGATACTGGCGGATCATGTCCAGCGTGACGGTCGTGAAGTTTTCCACGGTGTGGCCGAGGTTGCGAGCGATCGTGAGCGCTTTCAGAAACAACTCGGGCAGGATGACCGCCGAGCCGATGTTGAACACCACGCCGCCTTCGAGTTGAGCCACCACCGACGCGAACTTTTGGAAATCGAGATACGTGGCCTCGCCCAGCACACTGCCATCCGTCGTCGGATGTTGATGGATGATGTCGGTGCCGATGGCGATGTGGACGGTGACGGGGATTTTGCCGACTATGCCCTGGTGCAAAATGCTCAACTCGCGGTTGCGAAACTGGCCGGTGACGATGGCTTCGCCGAGCGCGCGGCCGGCGCCGACACCCTGCTTCACGCCGTCGGCCAGCGCCCGATTCATGAGCCGGCCGGTTTCATCGACCATGCCAAAACTGCCATCATCGAGCCCGCGCTGAACGTCTTCGCTGGTCTCGCCGATGTAGGCCAGCTCGAAGTCATGGATGGCGCCCGCGCCGTTGAAGGCAATCGCGGAGATGACGCCGCGTTTCATGAGATCGAGGAAGATCGGGTTCAGGCCGCACTTGATGGTGTGCGCGCCCATCATGACCACGACGGGTCGGTGGTTGCGGACCGCGGAAACGGTGGCGTCAACGACCGCACGGAAATCGTTGCCGGTGAGGATGCGCGGGAGCGACTCGAAGAATTGGGTGAAGCTGCCACCGGGCTTCCAGGCCCTGGCGAATTCATCGAGATGAACTTTGTTGGGGCGCTCGCGAATCGGGTACGTGCGCACGCGGCCGAAATCAAGCGGGGGAAATTCCATGTCAGGGGGCTGGCTCGTGAGAGCCGCCATTGGATGCCATCGGTGACGGGAAATTGGATGCGTCGCCGTTCTTATCGGTCGCGGCGGGAGGAGCCTTGCCGGTGGTGACGCTGTAGAGGACCAACCTCGCGCTGCCGAA
>JBEKUF010000009.1:0-40494 GCA_049515295.1 Verrucomicrobiia bacterium
CCTCCAGCTTTCAGGGGGCTGAGTTTGCCCAGGCTCTGGTGCCCTTTGTCGGGAAGGTTGGCGCAACGCTGTTCGCCATCGGCATCTTTGAAGCCGGCTTAGTGGCGGCGATCACGATTTCCGCCTCGTCGGCCTATGCTTTCGGTGAGGTCATGGGTAGCCCGCACAGCTTGAACAATTCGCTACGCGAAGGCTGGCCGTTTTATGCCGTGTTGGTTGCCGCCGCCGGTATTGCCGCAATTTTGGTCCTCATCCCCCATGCGCCGCTGGTTTTCATTGTTCTTATCGTGAACGTCATCGCCACCCTGGCGATGCCCCCGGCCATCCTCTTCCTGCTGTTGCTGGTCAATGACCGCGAGATCATGGGCGAGTACGCCAACACGCGCCTGGCCAATTTCCTTGGCATCGGTGTGACCGTTCTGCTTGTCTTGGCCGGCTTGATTTATGGGATCACCACCGTCTTCCCTCACATCCTTCCGCCTTAGTAGAACGTGGAAAATTGCATGTGCGTGAAACGCAAACGGAGAACTGAAATGGGTCAAATGATTGATGCCAAAGTGCAAATCTGGCAGGCCCTGCGCGCCGGTGGGCGAGCGACACGCGGCAGACGTGTTCACGGCAGAGGGAGAGCCATATGTATAACAAGATCTTGGTGACGCTGGACGCCACGCCCACTGATCGGGCGATCATTGAACACATCAAAGCCCTGGCCAAGACCATGCCCAGTCGCGTCGCGCTGTTGCATGTAGCCGACGGGTGGGCGGCTCGTACCTATGGCGCTGATGCGGGCAGTCTGGAAATCGCGCAAGACAAAGCCTATCTGGAGAAGGTTCGTGCTGAATTCCAATCGGCTGGGATCCTGACCGATGCGGAACTGGCCTACGGCGAACCGGCCAAGGAAATCATCAAATGGGTTGAGGAAAAGGGCTGCGATCTGGTGGCGATGAGCACGCATGGACATCAATTCATCGCCGACCTATTTTTGGGATCCACGTCCCGCCTCGTCCGGCATAGTGTCAATGTGCCGGTGCTTCTGCTACGCGCAAACCCGGAGCTTGCCGAAGCATGGGTTCATGAGGTGCTGGAGCCGGGGCAACTTAGCACAGCCAAACACGGCTTTGGGCGCGCCAAACTCACTCGTGGAACCGTTCTGCTCCTCTGGGGGTTGCGGATCTACGTGCTCGTGATGATCTTCCTGATCGGCGTGCAAATCTGGCAGGCCCTGCGCGCCGGCGGGTGAACGACGCGCGGCAGACGTGTTCACGACAGAGGAAAGCCATGTATAACAAGATTCTGGTGACGCTGGACGCCACGCCTACGGATCGGGCGATCATCGAGCACGTGAAGGATTTGGCGAAGGTGATGCACAGCCGCGTCGCACTGCTGCACGTGGCCGATGGTTGGGCAGCCCGAACCTATGGGGCAGATGCTGTAAGCCCCGAAGTCGCTGAAGATAAGGCGTATCTGGCGGAAGTCCAGTCGGAGTTCCAGTCAGCGGGCATCCACGCCGACGCCGAGTTGGCGTTTGGCGAGCCAGCCGACGAAATCATCAAATGGGTTGAGAAGAAAGGCTGCGATCTGGTGGCCATGAGCACGCACGGACACCGATTCATAGCTGATTTGTTTCTCGGAACAACATCCCGCCGGGTACGGCACAGCGTCAGCGTGCCGGTGTTGCTGCTTCGCGCCAAATGAAGTACATCCGCTTGCGCTCGGTGGCCTTGATTTTTGCTGTTTTCTGGGTAGCAGAGGTGACACGAGCCGCGGACGAGAGCGCAGACAAGCCGCCGACGGATAAGAGCAGTTACAATTTTCTGAATCCAACGCCGGCCGAGGCGATGCGCGAGCTATCGCCGGACCGACCCGACAAGACGGAGAGTCCGTACACTGTGGACGCTGGGCACTTCCAATTGGAAATGGATTTTGTGACCTACACGCACGACGACACGGACGGTGTGCGTACCGAGACCTGGAACGTCGCGCCGGTGAATCTCAAAGTGGGCGTGTTGAACAACGTCGACCTCCAATTCATCTACGACGACTATCTGAATGTGCGCACGACGGACCGGTTGGGGCACACGACGATGCAGTCGGGACTGGGCGACTTCACGGCGCGGCTGAAGGTCAACCTGTGGGGCGACGACAGCGGCCGGACAGCGTTCGCTCTTCTGCCGTTCGTGAAATTCCCCACAAGCACCGATCATCTCGGAAATAACTCAGTCGAGGGCGGGGTGATTCTCCCGTTGGCCGTGAAATTGCCCGGCGATTGGGACATGGGATTGGAGGCGGCCGGTATTGAAATGCGAAACGATGAACGGCCGGGTCATCATGGCGAGTTCATTCAATCGGTGACATTCGATCACGCCATCGTCGGCAAACTCAGCGGCTATTGCGAGTTCTTCAGTGATATCAGCACGGAAGGCGGGCCGGGTTGGGTCGGTACCGTGGATGTCGGCCTCGAATATTTGGTGACGGAGAACGTGCAACTCGATTGCGGCGGGAACTTTGGCGTCACTCCTGCCGCCGATGATGTGAATGTGTTCTCCGGGATTACGGTTAGGTACTGATGTTGCTTCTCAACCGTCGCCGGGCCTGCACTCAGCGGAACTGTTTCCTCACCAACTCATTCATCTTCGTGACGAGGCCCTGCAGATAGACAGTGGCGAGCTGGCCGTATTTGACGACGGGCTTGCCGTTGACGAGGACGAACTTGGCACGCGGGGAATGGCAGAGCATTAATGCGCCGAGGGGGTCTTGGGCGGCGGCACCGGCGAATTCGACGGTGTTGAGGTCGTAAATGGCGATGTCGGCGGCGAACCCCGGGGCAATGTTGCCGAGTTCCTTCTCGCGGTTCAGTAATCGCGCGCCGCCGAGGGTGGCGAGGCGGAGCGCGTCTTCGGCGGTAAAACTGTCTGCGCCGTTCTTCACCCGCTGGAGTAGCAGCGCTTGCCGCGCCTCGGCCAGCACGTGCGCGCCGTTATTGCTCGAGGAGCCGTCGACGCCGAGTCCGACGGTCGCATTGGCCTTGAGCATCTCGCAGACAGGTGGTATGCCAGAGCCGAGGAGCATGTTGGACGACGGGCAATGCGCGACGGCTGTCTTCGTATCAACGAGCAGTTTGATCTCCTCGCGGTTGAGACAGACGCAATGCGCCCACGACACATCGGGACCCGTCCAATCGGCGCTCTCAAGATACTCGGCAGGCCGCTTGCCGAATTTCTCGATGCAGAACCTGTTTTCGTCCTCGGTCTCGGCGACGTGGGTGTGACAGAGAACCTTTCGCGATTTGGCGAGCGCGCGCGTTTCCTTCAGCAGTTCAAATGTGATGGAGAAGGGGGAACAGGGCATCAAATCGATCCGGGTCATCGCGTACGGCTTCGGGTCGTGGAACTTTTCAATGACACGCTCGCAGTCCTTGACGATGGCCCTTTCATTTTGGACGACATCATCCGGTGGAAGGCCGCCCTGACTGCGACCGAGGGACATTGAACCGCGACCGGCATGCATGCGCATACCGAGTTCCAACGCGCCGTCGATGACCGCCTCGGCTTTCACGTCGGACTCACGGGGGTAGACGTAGAACATGTCATTGGTCGTCGTGCAGCCCGAGAGCAACATTTCCGCCATGGAGATTTGCGAGCCGAGCTTGACCGCTTCGAAATCCATGCGTTGCCACACTTCGTAGAGGCCGATGAGCCAATCGAACAGCTTGGCGTTCTGGACCGACTTCAAACACCGCGTGAGCGATTGATACAGATGATGATGGGTGTTGATAAGGCCGGGGATCACGGCGCAGCCGGTCGCGTCGATGGTTTCATTTGGCTCGAAATCTCTGGGGATGGTGGCGACGACATCCCGAATACGATGGTCTTCGATAAGGACGTGCTGACCTTCGAGTTGTTCGACGTCGTTTCGCGCGTTCCAGCGGATGATGTGGCCGTTCTTGATGAGGAGCTTCATGGAACGGCAAGAATTTTACGCAGTTGGCAACCAACAAGGCAAAGGAATTCGTCCAACACGTATTTTATTCCTCTCGACAGGACAGGCCGTTCGCCCTATAACTGGTCAGGCGGGATGGCACCCGTGGCGAGATCAACCCAAATCTAGAGGAGAGCTATTATGAAGAGACTCATCGTGTTGGTGGCAATGGCTAGCGCAGTGGTTGTATTCATGTCGGGATGTGCGATGCTCGGAGGAGTTGCTGGCGGAAGCTACGCAGGAATCTATACGCAGACAGAGGGGCCAGTAGCTGTCGGGAGCGCCGCTGGATCCGAGAAGGTCGGGACCGCTACGTCCACCGCGATCGTATTCTTTGCGACGGGCGACGCGAGCATCAAGGCGGCGATGGAGAATGGCGGGATCACGAAGATTCATCACGTGGACTACAAGGTCATGAGCGTGATGGGCGTGTACGCGAAATACACGACAGTCGTTTACGGCGAATAGGCAAACAACGACGCCACGGGTGCCTGGTCCGTCGTGTTTGTTGGAAAGAAGTTGGTCGCGTAGATTTTCTCTGGTGACGCACGCATTATCGCGTCATGGCCCGACGCATTTCCTAACTGCGGTGCGTCATCTTCGGCATGGCGTGGCCCGCCGGCACTCCTGTCCACATTTCGCCTGATCTTGGAATCTGAGGTACGCGGCCAATTTTCTACCAACAAAGCCCCTGATGACGGGGCTGTTATTGCCCAATTTTGAGGGACTCGACGCTGATAATGTCGGGATTGCCATCTTTGATGCTGGCGAGGAGTTTGTCCCCGGGTTCGGTGTCGAGTTGGATGCGGCAACAGGCGGCGGCGGCGCCGTCGAAGATGATGTTCTGGACCTCCTCGATGTTGTTGTTCGCGCGCCGGATCTGGTCCATGACGTAGGCCAGCACGCCGATGCGGTCGTAGTGGCGGACGATGAGTTGCCATTTGGCAGGGGTGCGCGTGGCGAGATTGACGCAGTTGAGCACAACACCCGTTTTCACGAACGTCTCGATAATGCGGATGGCTTCCTCGGCGATGGCTTCCTGGGCCTGTTCGGTGGACGCGCCGATGTGATGCGTGCCGTACAGGTTCGGCAGGTCGAGGATCGGGTCGGCAAAATCGGCGGTGGCATCGGCGGGTTCGGGGTCGAAGACGTCGAGGCCGGCGCGAATCCGTTTCGCTTCCAACGCCGCGCGGAGGGCAACCTGGTCGACAACCTCACCGCGGGAGGTGTTGATGAGGATGGCGTTCGGTTTCATCATCGCGATGCGGTCGGCGCTGACGAGCTTCTTGGTATCCCGCTTGAGGGCCACGTGGATGGTAATGATGTCGGCGCGACGGAAGATCGTGTCGAGGTCAGGAGCGTATTCGATATTGAGTTCGCGGGCCTTTTGCAGATTGAGCAGCACGTCCATGCCCATGACATGCATCCCGAAGGCATGGGCGCGTTTGATGACCTCGCGGCCGATCTGGCCAACCCCCACGACACCGAGCGTCTTGCCGTAGACGCCGTCGGCCTTGCTGAATTCCTTCTTGTTCCATTTGTGGGCGCGGAGGGCGGCGACGTTGTCAGGAATGCGGCGGTCAAGGCCCAGGAGCAACGCGAACACCAGTTCCGCCACGGCGATGGAGTTCTTGCCGGCGCAATTGGTGACGTACACCCCCCGGGCGCTGGCGGCCTTGACATCGATGGTATTGACGCCCGCACCCGCGCGCAGAATGACGGCGAGTTGGTCCCCGGCCTTGATCGTGTCGGCGGTGACCTGTTTGCTGCGGACGACCAGAACCTTGCAGCCGCCGATCAAATTGGGAAGTTCTTCGGCTTTGGAGGAGGCGTTGTAGGTGACATCGCAACCGAGTTTCTTGAGACGGTCGAGGTGATTCTCGGAGAATTTGTCAGCAATCAAAATCTTCATATTGGCCTCCCGCGGGGTGAACGAACCATCCAGACGCAGAATAGAACAGGGTCGCGGTGGTTAGCAAGCATTGGCGCACGATGTCAAGTATTCTGTGGACAATGGGAAAGAGCGGATGCACAATCGGAGACTTGCAATGAGCGAGGCGAATCGGTAGATTCGCGTCCACTAAACGAATCTATGGACATGGATACTGCGGCTTCACGGGAGGAAGCGGGGACGCCAGCTGACGACAGGAAGCTGCGGGTGGTGGTCGTGGACGATCAGCCGGCCGTATGCGAAGTCGTGGCCGATACGATTGAATATGCCGGCCACGAGATCGTTGGCAAGGGCCGGGACGGCGTGGAAGCCGTGTCGCTGGCGAAGGAGTTGCAGCCGGACCTGGTGGTGATGGATATCTCAATGCCCCGGATGAATGGAGTGGACGCGATGAAGGCGATTCTGGCGGCCAAGTCAGCCAGGCGCGTATTGCTGATGTCCGGCGAGTACCGTTCGCTGGGCGTGACGCGTGAGGAAATGATGCGGGAAGGCGCGGCGGGATTCATGGAAAAACCGTTTAATGTGTCCGAATTGTTCGAATTGCTGGATCGCTGGGCGGAGGAGGAGTGCAGATGACTGAAAGAAATTTCCAAACTGCCGTTCAGTACGGGAGCATCGTGCTGGGGATCTCCGTGGTTTTCAACATCTACGTCGTGATGCGCTACGTCGAGGTCTACCGCGAGGCCGTGCGTGCCGACGCTCAGCTCCAGCAGATGGTTGTACGAGAGCAAGCCATCCAAGGCGTGCTTCAGGACTTCGCCGCGCGGGCCAACAACGACCCGCAGATAGCTCAGATTTTCAGGCAACCCCAAACAGTCAATTCGGCGGCGGCGGTACCCCGCAGCTCCAAGCAACCGTGAGATCGATCCCATGAGCACACCTGAGGAAATTGAAGGCCAGCCCCGCTCCGAGCATGGCCAGTTGACCACGAACAGCCTGCGGACAACGTCTACTGTCAATGTGTCGATGGATGTCGCGGGGGCGATCGATCAATTGCGCGCGCTGGTGTGTGGGTTGGGAGTCGGGCTGCTGATTGTGAGCCTGGCGTTTACCGCGCTGGTCTTCAAACAGAACCGCGACCTCACCGCGGGGAAAACCACGCACGAACGTCAGATTGCGCGGCTGCAAGCCAACGAACGCTCGATGGATTATCTGGTGGACGCGCTGGTGAAGTACAGTGCTGGGAAGCCCGACTTAATGGCACTGCTGGCAAGGCATGGGCTTCAGGTCGCCCCGCCGCCAGCGTCGGCACCACCGCAGCATTAGGTTCAGCAAAGGGTGGGCGCGTTGGCGGGCGGGACGAGCTCCGGCAACTGCGCCAAGGCCGTTTCCGCAGCGACCGTTTCTGCCTGTTTCTTGCTGGAGCCGTTGCCCCGGCCAATCTCGCGTCCTTCCCATTCGACCACCACTTCAAAATACTTGCTGTGGTCGGGCCCCGACTCGTGCACGACGCGGTAAATGGGACCGTTCGACGAGTGCGCCTGGAGCAGTTCCTGCAACCGTCCTTTGGGGTTCTGGCGGGGGCTGGTTTGCTTGATGTTCAGGAATTCGTCCGCGAACTGCGCGAAAATAAATTTGCGGGCCGCCCGCAAACCGCCGTCCAAGTAGACCGCACCGAGCAGCGCCTCGTAGGCATCCGCCAGGTTGGACAGCCGCTCCCGACCCCCGCTGGCTTCCTCGCCCTTGCCGAGCATCAGATAGCCACCAAGATCAATGGCCTGGGCACGCTGAAACAGCGTATGCCGATTCGCCAGATGCGCGCGGATTTGCGTGAGCTTGCCCTCGGGCAGATCCGGGTACAGTTTGTAAATGCGGTCCGTCAACACCAGTTGCAGCACCGCGTCGCCAAGGAATTCCAACCGCTGATTGTGATGGTTACACTCGTTCCCGCGCTCGTGCGCAATGGACGGATGCGTGAGGGCCTCTACGAGCAACTCGGAATCTTTGAACTCGTGCCCGATGATCTTCTGCAACTTTTGAGAATGCATATGTGACGCGTCGCCTTCGCGTGCAGGGGGATGTTGCCGCCCCGAACCATCTTGGCTGTTCAGGGCGCAAAATCCAACTGCCACTCTCAAAACTGTACCCAACGGCCTTTGAAAAATCGAGGTTAATCTTTTGCCCCCAACCGCCGCCCGTCCTAGCGTCAGCGTAGACCGCGTTGACCTGTTGCTCGGGTCTCACGTGACTGCGTCCCGACTGTCGCTCTTCTTTGTCCGTCACCTCTCTTCCGCTGTAGCGCGCTCGCTGAACGCGGGTCGTTCTCCCGGTTTTCGGGCGGCGATGCCGAGACGAGCCTGCCCTGAGCCCCGTCGAAGAGCCTGT
The DNA here is from genome assembly GCA_049515295.1 of Verrucomicrobiia bacterium. GTDB lineage: Bacteria > Verrucomicrobiota > Verrucomicrobiia > Palsa-1439 > Palsa-1439 > Palsa-1439. The sequence continues at coordinate 8,255 of JBEKUF010000009.1, forward strand.
CCTGAGCGCCGGCGAAGGGTTCAGGTATCCCGCCGTTCCGGCGGGTGTAGCTAACGGTACCCTGAATCCTTTTTTGGGTGTCTGCTCTCGCCGTCTCTAGCCTCAAGCTGACCGCCGCCAGACTTCCTCACCGCCTTCCCGACCGCGGATGGTAGCGATAATGCGTCTCCTTCAGACGGTGCTGATCGACGTGGGTGTAGATTTGCGTGGTCGAAATGTCGGCATGACCGAGCATCTCCTGGATGACCCGCAGGTCGCCGCCGTTGTCGAGCAGGTGACTGGCAAAACTGTGCCGCAACGTGTGCGGCGTGATGTTCTTCGTGATGCCCGCCCGCCGCGCGTATTTCTTGATCAGCGCCCAGATGGTCTTCCGGCTCAGCGCCTGGCCACGCGTCGAGAGGAACACTTCGCCCACGTTATCGGCCTGGCCAAATGAGCCGCGCGCCTCGCGCAGGTAACGCTGCGTCCACTCAATCGCCTGTTTTCCGATGGGGACGATGCGTTCTTTGCTGCCTTTGCCGAGCGACCGAAGGAAGCCGGCCTCGAAATTGATGTCGCTCAGTTTGATGTGGGCGACTTCGCTGACGCGCAGTCCCGTGGCGTACATAAACTCCAGCATCGCCTTGTCGCGCACGCCGAACTTCGTGCGTGTGTCGGGCGCGGCCAGCAGTCGGCTGACCTCTTCGTAATCGAGCAGATGGGGGAGGGTGCGCCACAGTTTGGGCGAGTCGATCGTCTGCGTGGGATCGACGGCCAGCAGCTTCTCGCGGGAAAGAAACCGGCAAAACATCCGGATCGCGGCGAGATGACGGGAGAGACTGCGCGCGCTCAGCCCGGCCTTGCGCCGATGCAGCAGATACTCCGTGATAAGCGGACGCTGGGCGCCGTTAAGATGGTCCACGCCGCGGTGATGAAGGAATTCCGTAAACTGTGCGAGGTCGGCCCGATAGGCCATACGCGTGTTCGCCGCAAGCCCGCGTTCCACGGTCAGATGATCGAGAAAAGCATCGATCAGTTGCTCCACCCACAACCTCCTTAAGGTTGGCAACAATTATAGCCTGCCGCGCCAATTTGGGAAAGCCATTTGTCGGCTGACGACTGCGTGCGAAAGGGGACAAAAATTGTCCACTTTCTGTTTGACATGCCAAACGACCGTAGTGTAAATCCATCAACCATGGAAACGTGGAAGGAATTCGAGGCCAACGAGCTTACCCATAGTGCTGCTCACCATCTCCTCGCCATCTACGAGGTCGGTCTGGAGTACGGCGGATGGGCCCGCGTCTCCGACATCGCTCGCGAACTCAGTATCACCCGCGGCAGTGTCTCGATCAATTTGCGGGCGCTGAAGAAACGCGGATGGATCGATACCGACGAACATCACATGGTGAAGCTCTCGCCGAAAGGGCAGAAGGCGGTCCAGGCTGTCATGGCCAAGAAGGCCGTGGTGAAGGCCTTCCTATGCAGCGTGCTCAACGTTCCCGAACCGCAGGCCGAGATTGATAGCTGCAAAATCGAGCATCTCATCAGCCAGCCGACCGGCGAACAGCTCGTCCATTTCATGAGGTTCCTCGTCTCGGAAGATCCGCTGGCGAAGCAGGTGCTCGCGCGCTTCAAGAGTTTTCACGATCAGTGTCCCGAGAGCAGAACGTGCGACGTGTGTCACGGCCATTGCCTCATCGAAGAATTGCAACACGCGGGTCTATGAAAGCGGATCGCAGTGAGATTGTCGAAGACTTGAATCGGCTGATGGCGGAGGAGGTCGAGGCGTTTCTCCGTTATTTCCAGATGAAATATCGGCTGCGCGGTGTCGATCGGCTGGCGGCGGAGAAATTGTTCGAGGAAGGCACACGCGAGACGCTGGAGCACGCCGAGGCGATTGCCAAGCAGATCCGCGTGCTCGGGCATATCCCGCAGCTCAAGATCGAGATGGATCTGCGTAGCGGCCCGACCAACCTGCAGGATGCCCTCGCGGAAATGCTGGAGGTCGAACGCCAGGCGCTGGACGCCTATAAAGAGGTTCTGCCGCGTGTGACCGGCGACACAATGCTTGAGGATTTCATCCGCAAACAAATTAGCGTGGAAACCGAACACGTGCAAGAGATCGCAACGTTATTGGAGTGAAGGGAGTTTGAGCGTTGCGGCGCGACGCTCGACAAGTACCTGGAATGACAAAGTCCCCGATCCATGAAGCAGTCGATTCGTCGCGTGCGGTGACGTGGTTCGCCCCCAAACGGTCACGCGCCGGGCTTCGCGTTCTTCTTTGGGTTGGCGCGTTGCTTGTGGTGGGCGTGTTGGTCTGGCAAGGAGTCACAGCCAGCGGCAACCCGGACCCAACGGTTCCTCATCTTAGCCCGACGGTGGCCCTGCTCGACATTGGTGTGCTCGTGTTTCGCGAGGGACTGGAGTGCATCCTAGTGCTTTCGGCCATTACCGCCAGCATGGTCGGCAGCCACCAGACCTACCGGCGTCCCATCGCGTTTGGCGCGGGAATTGGCTTTTTGGCGACGCTCGTTACCTGGGGTGTTGCTGTGGCGATCGTCAATGACTTGTCCTCGAACGTCTCCGCGCTGAATCTTCAGGCCGCGACGGGATTGCTGGCGGTCGTCGTGCTGTTGGTAGTCATGAATTGGTTTTTCCACAAGGTGTACTGGGGCGGCTGGATTTCCCTGCACAACAGGACAAAGAAGAAATTGCTCCGTAGCGCCAGCCGCGACCAGATCTCCCAGGCTCGTCTCTTTCGCGGGCTGTGCCTGCTGGGATTTGCCTCACTCTATCGTGAAGGATTCGAAGTGGTGCTGTTCCTGCAGAGCTATCACCTGCGAATGGGCGGGAAACTCGTGCTGGAGGGCGCGCTCCTCGGGCTGGTATTCACCGGCATCGTTGCGGTCCTCACCTTTGTCGCCCACCGACAGTTGCCATACCGAAAGATGCTGGTGTTGACCGGCATCATGCTCGGCTTTGTGTTACTGGTCATGGTTGGCGAACAAGCTCAGGAAATGCAACTGGCCCATTGGATTCACACCACGCCGATCAAATCGCTTGTCAACGTCATTCCCGCCTGGATGGGAGTTTGGTTCTCGGTGTTTCCGACCGTGGAAACAATGGTTGCTCAGGCGATTGCGGCGGCATTGGTCATTGGCTGCTATGTTGCGCCCCGATTCCGCTTGCGGAAGCCGGAACAAAATAGCGAATCACCCGCCTCAAACGCCGCGGAACAGCCGGTGAACATCGTGGAAGTTGACGTCCTGCAGCCCGTTCAATCGGCAAAGTAAAGCGCCAGCCGCTTCGGGCCGTGGGCGCCCATGACTAGGATTTTCTCGATGTCGGCGGTGCGGCTGGGACCGGTGATGACCGATAGCGCGCTGGGCCAGTGCTTGTCGTAGCGTTTGCGAAGCAACGCCGTGGCCGACGCCAGATCGCCGACCATCTGCTCGTGCTGGGCAATGACAAGGTGCGTCGGCGGCAGTACCGACAACGCGCGACCACCGGCCGAAAGCGTCGAGACAATGATCGACCCGGTTTGCGCCACGAGATAATCACAACCCGTCACGCCAAGGTCGCACTCACGGACACCAGCGTTTGGCTCGCCGATGATCTTGTTTGTCAATTCACTGCCATCGGTGGCGATTTTCGCGAAACCATTCACGAACGCGCGGAGCGTCGCGGCATTCTCGATGATCTCACCGCGTAACGCCACGAACTCGGCACGAAAGCGCGCCTCCGGATCGGTAATGGGTGGAAACACCGGGGCGCTGGTCGGTGCGACTGGCCGGAGCGCCTCGGCGCTCAGCGCGGCATGAACCCGGCGGAGAATGTTGTCACGCGCGACGTTCATGCTGTCTCCAGTAGTCCCTAAAACTCTGTTTGGGTGGCGTGGGAAACTCGCGTTTAGCGGTCCACGGTTTCAGCAGCAGATGCGCGAGGCCCCTGCGCAGCGCAATGTTGCCGAGCTTCGCGGCAACGGCGTAGCGCACCGGGGATTGCATCGCCCAGAACCATGCCCGAAAGAGGAAACGCTGGATCGGGCCGTCAAACCGGCGCTGGATCGCATTGCGGCGGTTGTGAAGCAGGTGATGATGCAAGTCGATCCGCACGGGACACACCTCCGTGCACGCGCCGCACAACGAACTGGCGTATGGCAAATGCGACCATTCCTGCGCATCGGGCAAGTGAGGAGTGATGACGGAGCCGATGGGCCCTTGATACGTCGTGCCGTACGCGTGGCCGCCGATGTTGCTGTAGACCGGGCATGCGTTCAGGCACGCGCCGCAGCGGATGCAATGCAGCGCATCGCGCTGTTCGCCATCGGCCAGCAGCCGCGTGCGGCCGTTATCGAGCAGGATGACGTGAAATTCCTGCGGACCGTCCGCCTCGCGCTCTTGGCGCGGGCCGCCGATCAGCGAGTTGTAGGCTGTGAGGGCCTGTCCCGTGCCACTGGCCGCCAGCAACGGCCAGAGCAAGGCCAAGTCTTCCAGACGTGGGATCAGTTTCTCGATGCCGATGATGGCCACGTGCACGCGCGGCAGTGAAAAACTCAGGCGCGCGTTACCCTCGTTTTCGGTCAACGCGATCATTCCCGTGTCGGCAATGGCGAAATTTCCCCCGGTGATGCCCATGTCCGCCGTCATAAATTCGTGCCGCAGCTTTGCGCGGGCGATCATGGCCAGTTCCTCGGCGCTGTCCGTGAGCGGTGCGCCCAGTTTCTCCTGAAACGTCTGGGCAATGTCCGCTTTCGTCAGGTGCATCACGGGCGTGACGATGTGGTAGGGGCGCTCGCCACGGATTTGGCAGATGTATTCGCCGAGATCGGTCTCGATGGAGTGAATGCCCGCGGCCTCAAGCGCCTCATTGAGATGAATTTCTTCGGTCGTCATCGATTTGGACTTGACGACCTTCTGGACGCCGTGACGACGGGCCAGTTGCAACACGTGCTCGCGCGCGTCCGCGGCGGTCTCGGCCCAGAAGACGTGGCCACCGTTCGTCAGCACATTTTGCTCAAATTGTTCCAGATAGCGGTCGAGATGATTGATCGTCTCCCACTTGATGGCGGCGGCGTGGGATCGGGCATTCTGCCAGTCGGCAAACCTCGTTCTGCCGTTGGCCACGGCGATGTTATACGTGCCGATGTTTTTCTGGATGACCGCGCGATGCCGCAGATCGGCGGCTTTCACTGTCGCATCGCGCTCGAATTGCAGCAGGGTCGGGGTGGTCATGTGGAAGCCAGCACCTCCGCGAGGGAGATGGTCTTGATGGGCAGATTCAGGCGGCGCAAGTATCCGTCGATTTGCATGAGGCAACTGGAGTCAGTGGACACGACGTAGCGGGCGCCGGTGTTCTGGATGGAAGACACTTTCACTTCGTCCATCGCATAGGAAATCATGGGAAACTTCACGGAGAAGGTGCCGCCGAATCCGCAACAGGTTTCCGCCTGGTCCATCTCCACCAATTCGAGGCCCTGCACATGGCGCAGCAGTTGGCGCGGCTCGTCCTGGAGGCGAAGTTCGCGGAGCGCGTGACAGGAATCATGGTAGGTGACGCGCTGGGGAAATCGGGCGCCCACGTCCGTCACGCCGAGATGCTTCACCAGGAACTCAGAGAACTCGTAGGTGTGCGTCGTCGCCTGGGTTGGCTTGCCGAGAAGCTCGGGATAGAAATTGCGCACCATCGCCGTGCAAGAACCCGACGGGCTGACGACGGCATCGGCATCGGCAAAGATCTCCACGTAGCGCCTGGCGAGGGCACGGGCCTCGTCCCAGTAACCGGTATTGAATGCCGGTTGGCCGCAGCAGGTTTGGTCGGGTGGATAATATACGTCCACCTGCAACCGTCGGAGCACGGTGGCCATGGCAATGCCCACGTTCGGGAAAAGCTGGTCGATAAAGCAGGGGATGAATAGCGCTACGCGCATCGCACGAGACCTTACGGACTCGCCGGGCACGAGGCAAGCAGACATTTCGCACGGGTGGTAGAGCGTCTCAGAGTTTCCTGATCGCATCGCGTTCGCGCGCGGCGTACTTCTCCACGAGCTCGTCATACACTCTCGCGGCTCTTGCATTCGGTCGAATCTCGCTGCCCGGGATCGGGTCGGTGAAGCCGGTGACAATAGCCTGCCAGCGCGGTTTCTTGCCGGAATGGGCGAGCCAGCCATGAACGGCACGGAGGGCAGCGCCGAGAGCGGCGCTCTTGGCAACTTCGATGCAGAGGACGGGACAATTGAAGACATCGGCCATGATTTGCAGGATCGCACTGTTGGTAGATGCGCCACCCGTGGCATAGATTTGCTTCGGTTCGACTTTCATCCACTGGGAGTGGATGCGCATCGACATCATCTGCGCCTCGACGACGGCGCGGCAATTCGCCGCAGCATCACATGGATCAAGATTGAACCGGTGGATGCCGGGCTTGTTCACACGGGGAACGATTTCTGCCTCGAACCACGGCAATAGGATCGCGCCATGGTTCCCCGGCGGCGTGGCGGCAAGGGCTGTGTTGAAACTATGCCAGTCCAGTTTGTACAGGTCGCGAATGCGTTCGCGAGCCAGCGAGCCGTTCTTGAAGCAACTGAGAGCCATGTAGTCGCCAGTCGGCGCACCGAACACATTGCCTTCGCCGCGTTCATCCACGCGGCAGTGTCTCATGTAGCCGAACAGCGTGTCGCTGGTGCCGAGACTGATGGCCATGGTGCCTTCCTGGATGAGACCGAGACCGATCATGCTGCAGGGATTGTCGCCGGACCAAACCAGCGCTTTGGTGTTCGCGTTGAGGCCATATTTCCTCGCAAACCAAGGGCTGATATTGCCGACGACCTTCGCGGATGGCGCGAGTGAGGGGAATTTTTTTCGCAACCGCGGCGCGGTCGCCTTGAGGGCCTGCGGATGCCACGCTTTCTTGTGGATGTCCATCAAGTTCATGCCGGCACCATCGCCGTGATCGATCGGCGCGATTTTGCCGGCGATGATGGACGCCAGAAACGAACTGACCAGCGCAATGTTTGCTGTTTTCGCGTAACGGTCCGGCTCGGTCTTGTAGAATCTTCGGATTTGCGGTCCGGTGAACCGCTCAAAGGTGTCCGAGCCGGTCTTTTCGGCGGTGGCTGTGAGACCTCCGAGCGCATCGCGGATCTCGGCGCACTCGATGCCCGTGGAAGAATCCATCCAAATCGGTGACGTTGCCCGCGAGAACACGCCGCGAAGGCTTTCGACCAGCGGCCGGTTGGGGCGGAGCCGGGCCAGCGTGTTCGACACGCGGTTGTTAAGGTACACGGAACCGTGTTGCTGCCCGCTGCCGCTGATTGCCAGAACCTCGCCGAGCGGGACGCCGTCTCTTTTCATTTGCGCGAACAGCATATCGAGCGCTTCGACCCACATCAGCGGCGGGCTGTGGACAACAAGCGGGTCATCGCTCCGCAACGTGCCGTTGGTCGTGCCATAGTGCGGAAGCGATTGATCGAAGTTGAGCGAGTTGTTGTACACGATCCGGCGGGCATCGTGATCGATCACAATGGCAGAAAGGCTTTGCGTGCTGCAGTCCAGCCTGAGGAATAGGTTTGCCATCGGAGGTTCCTTTACGGCGTGTTCGGGAGACAAGTCTTAGCAGGCCCGGAGACGGGCGACAACAGGTTATTGGGCACTGGCGGCGGGAAACCCGACACGACAGGGGCTTCGCGCCCTACAATTCGGCGGAAAACACGGAGGAGTGCGCGATCAGAATTTCAGGGAGGTGTCGATTTGGAAGCCGAGGGAACTGCGATTGTTCAGCCCGAACGACCCGACGTCGATGGTCGGTTCGGCGCCATAGCGGTCTTCCACGACAGCGGCGAGGCCGACTTTCCACCAGTCCCGAACATTGTAACTGGCTTTGAGGACCTGGGAACGGCGATCCGAGAGGCTCAATGCGCTGTTTGAAGCGGCGATGGCCTGCCATTCGGTGTCCATGGTCATGACCTTCTGTCGGTACATGAGCTGCCATTGACCCTGCCTGACGGTATCGCCGAAGGAGATCTCGGCGATCATTCCGTGCATGTCTTCCAGGGACAAGGGCATGGCCCACACGTCCCATGAACCGGTCTCCTGGAGGTTCTCTGTCGGCGTGTTGACGTAGGTGCCGTTCAAGGTCAACAGGCTCTGCGTGCCGAAGAACGGCTTGTCCGAAACCAGTTTCCGTACCGCTGGCGATTGACCGGCGGAAGTGTCAGATGGCGGTTCTACCGGCGGCAGCGGAGCGCCGACGACCGGCAGGCAGCCGATCCACATTGCGGCCAATAATGTGATCCACCGTTTCATATCCCCGAATGAAAGTTAACACGGCGGCGAGTCTCTTTCCAGCGTGGATTTTGCAGGCAGAGCGTCTCAGCCACGTGTTAGGGTAACGGTCACGGTTTTGTTAAGTGTTCCGCGAGGAGTGTGCAACCGCGAATGGACGCGAAGGGTGGGGGCTGTGAAGCGCGAAGAAGGATGACGGATGAGGGAAGGGGGAAAAGGGGACGATATGTCGGCTGCCGATATATCATCAGAGGATACGTCATGGCGTACGCAGGGCGGCGAGTAGAGGGTGACAATACATAGTAGTGCCAGGTATCGGGGGTGGCGCGGGGCGGCGAGTATGGATGACGCTGGAAAGACCACGGTGTATGATGATGGGCTGTACCAGCAGATGCTTCGGGAGGGTAACCGATGAAAAGGCAACCGGTTCTCAAAGATCCATTGGCTCGAAAGGCGTGGGCCGCCATGCAGGCGGCGGTGGCCAAGGTCGTGGAGGCACACCGCCGGGACGGACGGCCATTGGCGGTGTGGCAGGATGGCAAAGCCGTATTGGTTCCACCGGACGGGGCGTCCATCGTCGGCGAAGCCTCGGGCAAGTACCGCGTGTCGGGCCGTAGCCGAAAGGCGTAGGCTTGCCCGCCTCTGGCGGGCAACCGGCCCAGGTGCCGCCACGGACGCGTGCCCGGCGCGGCTAACTTTCAGAACCACGCCGTCCGCCCAATCGACAACCCGACACCCCGCCTTGCCTCCGTAAGCAACTGCGCACCAGTCTTTTACAGCGCGGCACGATTAAAGGGGCGGAGAGGCATGTGCAGAGCCGCCCGCTCTCGCCCCCAAAATTATATTTGACAGCATATTCACGTATACGTTAATGTCTGGAATATGCCGTGGTTATTTTCGATTGGCGAATATAACGTATACGTTCGGAACGAAAGCAGGGCCAAACACAGACTTAAGCACTGCTCAGTCTCCGAGGGCAAGCACTCCAAACGTGGCCGGTCAGCGGAGACAGTTCTTTCGCTGCCCGGCCTCCGCCCAATCGCAGGTCCGGCATTGCCCAGTAAAATTATGAAAGCAATTGAGGCCCGAGTTGACGAGATCGCCGAGGCGTATGACAGACAGAATCCACAGACAAACAGCAGAACCAGCAAGAAAAGGAACGAATAGAAAATCATGAAATGGGATGAAGCCGAATACCAGCGGATCGCCTCGGCGGAAAGGCGCGAGACCGACGTACTCGTCTCTTTTGAAGACGGCTCTCGTGTGACGCTTCCTTACGATAAGATTCTTCCTCAAGAACTGTTGGACGCAGGTTTCAGTGAGTTCAGTTTCGATTCGCACGAACTGAAATTTACGTTCTTGAACAGGCAAGCCATCGAAATCCCTTGGACCACAATTCGGTCCCTGACGGATCCTGAATTCAACCTCCACCTCGTGAAAGCTGCGGAAGAAGAGGCAAGGCAAATCGGGCTCGGAATCAGGGAGCTTCGCGAGGCGAGGGGAATGTCCAGCAAGGAGCTCGCCGAACGTGCAGGACTTACGCCGCAAAGTGTTTCACGTATCGAGAATGGTCGACACGATGTCGTTTTCACAAGCCTTCGCAAGCTCCTTGCCGCAATGGATTATTCCCTGAAAGATCTGGTCTGGAACGAGACTCGACCTTCAACGTGGCACGAATTCATCCGACTGACGAATCGGCTCGGGTTGCCTCCGGAGTTTGTTAAGCGACGTTTGGCGCCGCAAACCGGAGAATCGGCGTCCATATCTGAAACCGCAAACCGGATTAGCCAGATTTTCGGATGGTCGGTTCGCTCCATTCTTGAGGGCTCACCCCTCTCATTCGACCTGTCCCCACTCGGCACTGTCCGGTTCAAGAGGTTTGGGCGAGCAAGCGAAATCCGCTCACATGCGTTCACCTTATACGCCCATTGGATTGCTCTTAAGGCAGCGGAGGCTACACGAGAGTCGCCAAAACGCCGCCTTCCAGGAGACGCAACGACTCTGCGGAAAGAAATACTGACAAACTTCGGCCAACTCAATCTGAACACTTTGATCTCCTATCTGTGGGAAGCGGGTTGCATCGTAGTCCCCTTAGCTGAGCCGGGGGGATTCCACGGAGCCTGTTGGAAAATTGGAGACAGGGTCGCAATCGTCTTAAAACAACAGACCTCATTCCTAGCGAGGTGGCTTTATGATCTTGCCCACGAGACAGGACACACAGCCAAGCACGTCACAGAGGAAACGCCTACCGTGATCGAAACGGAGGAGATAGATCCGTTTTCAGAGGACGACGAAGAAGCTGAAGCAAATGAGTTCGCCGAAGAACTGCTCTTCCAAGGCAAGACGGAAGAATTAGCAGAGGCATGCGTCAAAGAAGCGGGTGGTGATCTCAGGAGACTAAAGGCCGCCGTGCTTCGCGTATCCGAAAAACAAGGCGTTTCTCCCGACCTGCTGGCGAACTATCTGGCGTTTAGACTGTCGCACCAAGGCGAAAACTGGTGGGGTGCTGCCAACAATCTGCAGATTTCCGAGCCGAAGCCCCTAGATATCGCCCGAAATGAGTTCATGAAGAGGATTGATTTTGCTAAACTGGGCGAACAAGATCGTAACATCGTTATGCAAGCCCTGTCGTAAGGAATGACACTTCCCATGACGAAGAAGAAAGAATTGAAGCCCTTGGCAGTCAGTTGCGGTACTGCCGACTGCGAGAACAAGCTTCATTGCTTTCACAAATCCAAGCGTCTTTCCGCCGCCCAAAAGGATAACTGGGCTAGGGGGCTTTGCGTGTATTGCGGCGCAGACAAGATCGATTGGACGAGACTCAGAAGGCGCGACCCCCAGGACGCGAAAAACACGATCGTATCGCTCAGGAACGAGTGGATTCGAAACCACTACTGGGAAAAAGAGCTGACAGAGCGTGTCATCGGCAACGCACGAAGATGCGGAAGGGCGGCAATCGAGCAGCGTGTCGAGCGACGAATCGAATCCGCGGTAGGAAAGCCGAAGCACCTGAACTCTTGGGACGGTCGCCAAACGCCGTTCAAGGGCAAAGCAGAAACCATCATAACGATGGGTCAGCATGCAATGGCGTGCTGCTGCCGCACATGCATGCTGAAGTGGCACGGAATTCCAACTGACCTCCCGCTCAGCCCGGAGGAGATTGAGTACTTCAAGAAGCTGGTTCTCCTCTTCATTGACGCCCGGATGCCCAAACTGAATCCCCAGCCGGAGAAAATTGCGCCGCACAGAGTACCCAAACCTCTGGCTAAACCTCCTGAACAAACGTCACTCCCCTTCGAGCACGTAGTGGGGGTCTAAGCCCAAGAGAGGATCGCTATGGGAACACTGAACAAGAGCGAAATTGAGCGCCACCTTCAAAAGGACGAATTACTGAAATTCGCGCGCAAGCGCGAGGACGGGTCCTTTGACCTCGAACCGGCGAGCTACGACTTAATGGCGGGCATCGCTGTCTGGAAAGAACCAGTCGGGGATGGAGGCAAGAGTGAGGTTCAAAGCGTCCGATTCGATCCTACGAGGCCGTTTGCTGAACAGCCGACCGTCACCCTCCAGCCCGGACAGATGATGTTTGTTATAACTCGTGAAGAATTTCAATTGCCGGCAAATCTCTGTGGCCTCGTACTATCTAGAAATAAGCTGGCCCGGGAGGGCATCCTTGCCTTGAATGCGGGCCACGTCGATCCAGGGTTCCGCGGCCCCATCGTTATCCGGCTGATCAACCTGCGAAGCACGCCATGGACATTGACACTTGGAGAACCCATTTTCACCGCAGTCTTCCAGACGGTGGACGTCGGACCGAAGGACCAGCTTGTCTCCCACCCAGAGATTAGCCTCGAGAAGACGTTGAAAGGGGTCAGAGAATCGGCCGACGAGGCTCTCAGCAATGCCCTGTTCGACCTCTACGCGAGGGAAATGAATGAAAGTTTCCGCAGGCACGCTTCCTCGGTCGAAGCCAGCATTCGAACAAGCTTAGGCAAAGACTTCATAACCAAGAACATGTTTTTTGGCGCTCTCAGTGTAATCGCCGTACTCGTTGCCGTAGTGGAGGCGTGGCCTAAGATTAGGGCGCTCATTGATGGGCTGAGTAAATGACCGAGAGAACAATAGACACCGACAAATTCTCAGCCTCCCTCAGGCTGAGGGGAATTGATCTTCAGCAGAAGAGGATTCTTATGACCCGCTTTGGGGGAACTGCACAAGAGTCAGATCTAACTCTTCCCCCGAACTGTGGTGGCTTCGGTCGCGTCCACCACTTCTATCGTTCCCGCAGTAATGACTGGCCGGACGATCCACTCCCCATGGACCCGGCTTTGCACGCATTGGGACTGCCATGCAGCGACGAAATCCAAGTTCAAGTGTTTCAAAACGCAATTTGCAGCTGGCGTTGCTGGTACTGCTTTGTCGACTTCGATCTCCTTTCAGCCAATCCCAGGCACTCGGAGTTCAAAACCGTCGAGGAGCTAATCGATCTGTACCTGAAGGAGCCGAATCGACCGAAGATCATCGACCTTTCCGGCGGGCAGCCGGACCTTGTCCCAGAATGGGGATTGTGGTTCGCTGACGCCTTAGCCGCGCGAGGGTTGAGCAAGGAGATTTATCTGTGGTCAGATGACAATCTGAGCAATGACTACTTGTGGCGTCACTTGGAATCGGCTGACCTTGCCCGTTTAGCCTCATACAGGAATTACGGCCGAGTCGGCTGCTTCAAGGGGTTCGACGAAGAATCGTTTTCCTTTAACACGAGGGCCCAGCCGCACCTCTTCGACATGCAGTTCAAGCTGATGCGCCGGCTGGTGGAAGCCGGCTTTGATGTGTACGGGTATACGACGTTCACATCAAGCTCCGACAAGGGCCTCTCTAATCACATGTCGATTTTCATAGACCGTTTACAATCAGAGGTTCACCCCCTGTTCCCTCTAAGGACTGTCCCGCTACCAATTCTTAAATTTACGCCTACGCGTAGTCGGATGGGACCGCAACATGAGCGGGCGCTGTTGATCCAGAACGACGCGGTACGCGCTTGGACTGAGGAATTGCAGCGGCGTTTCCCAAAGGAACTCAGAGACCGGAGAATTTTCCAGCACCGGATAAACTAGACAAGTTTGCGCGGAGAGTGTAGATAATCGCGGGGGGGGGGCTTTTTGATCACAACCACCTGCACGAGCAAGACGTTAATTTACGGGGTCTGGTTCAGACAGTTGGAGAAGTATCTGCGGCTAAACCTGCAAAATGACGCTTTCTGGGGCGGCGCCATACCCAAATTAAGTGCAGGGCTGCCCCGCATCGGCCTGCACTTGGGGGTCTTCGTAGAGCCGTATTTGGGGCACATCCTGGAAGGGCGGAAGACGATCGAATCTCGGTTTAGCGTAAACAAATGTGCGCCGTACGGGCGCGTACGACAAGGGGACGTGCTGCTATTGAAGCGAACCGGCGGGCCGATATGTGGGGTGTGTCGGATTGGCCAGGTATGGACGTACCGTCTGGAGCCCGATTCCCTGGACTTCATAAAAGAGGCGTTTTCCACGGCTCTTTGCGTGCAGGACTCGTCGTTTTGGAAGCAGCGAGAAAAAGCTAGCTTTGCGACTCTCATGCGAGTGACAAACGTCCGCGCTATTCCAAGCATCCAAATCTCCAAACGTGACAGGAGGGGTTGGGTAACAATTCGTGATGCAGGCACAGAAGACCAAAATACTGAGTTTTGCTGGACAGATTGGAAGCGGGAAATCGACCATTTCAAAGCTCCTTGCTGACAAGCTCGGCTGGAAACGAGCCGGTTTCGGTGATTTTCTGCGATCTCAAGCCACATCGCGTGGATTGGATCCTTCGGATCGTGACGCCTTGCAGAGTCTCGGTCGAGAATTCATACAGAAGGGGTGGGAGCCCTTCTGTTCTCAAGTGCTTGAGACTGCGATCTGGATACCTGGCGAGAACCTGATTGTGGACGGGATTCGCCATGTCGAAGCAGTTGAAACGCTGCAAGAGATAACTCAACCCTCTGATGTGAAACTCGTCTACATCACAACGCCAGAGAACCTCCGAAGGCAGCGGGTTGTAACCCGTGGCCGGGAAAAGGGCCCGGCTGCAGAATCCCACCCGGTGGAGTCAGAAGTGCGCAGTACCCTGCCTGCTAGGGCCGACCTGCTCATTGACAACTCCTCCTCACGGGCGCAGACCATCCAGAGAATTACTGACGCGTTGGGTTCATGGATTGCCTCCAGGTGAACGCTCAGCCGAAGCAGAGCTGCAGGGATCCGTAGTCGGGCTCACCGCCTCACAATTTCCAGATCCGAGTTCGTAGGCTGTCTCCCCGCCGTCCCCGCTTCCCCAATCCGAAACCGCCGCCGGGTCCATCCATGATGTATCGATAGCCTGCGTATCATCGGGGAGGGGGCTTCCGCCTCCGCTGGGGCTATCTTGATTGGATTTGACAGGTATATCTAAATGCGATATCCTCGCAAACCATGAGGATTAGGAGTTGGAGTTGGGGAAGAAGGCGGGCGTGGAAGCCCGCCTCTACGACCGAAAGGAGGGCTGGCGGGAGGGGGGGGTGCTGAAAAAAGCGAAAATTGGAAAACGAACCCAAATCTATTCAAGCCGGCGTGGAAAAGTTACCAAAACGAAGCCAAAAACGAACCCAAATTCGGGGGTGGTTGCGGGAGCCGATTCGGGTGTTTTGCTACTGCATGGGTGCGCCAATTTGTCGCGTCGGCTCCAGACTTGCCCGATCGGGCTCGGCACGATAGACTGAGCGCTGCTATGGGATCGTTTGATTTGAAGAAGATTGTGGCCGAACGGCTCGGTGAGAACTACGAGTTGCACGAGAAATACATCAATCCGACGCTGGTGAAGGTGTTTCGCACCATCGGGTTTGACCGGGTGTACGCGCGAGCCAAGGGCCAGTATCTGTGGGACAAGGACGGCAACCGTTATCTGGACATGCTGAGCGGGTTCGGCGTGTATGCGGTCGGGCGGAATCATCCGCAGGTGGCGCAGGTAATTCGGGACGTGCTGGATCTGGATTTGCCGAACATGGTGCAGATGGATTGCGCGTTCCTGGCGGGACTGTTGGCCGAGGCGCTGGTGAAGCGGTGTCCGCCGCATCTGGAAGCCGTGTTCTTCTGCAATTCGGGGACGGAGGCGGTGGAGGCGTCGCTGAAATTCGCGCGGGCGGCGACGGGCCGCAGCAAGTTTGCCTACCTCGACCATGGCTGGCATGGGTTGACGCTCGGGTCGCTGTCGATCATGGGCAATGAGGAGTTCCGGGAAGGGTTTGGGGAGATGCTGCCCGGAGTGGAGGTGCCCTACGGGGATTTGGAAGCGCTGGAGAGGGCGCTGTCGAAGAAGGACATCGCGGCGTTGGCGGTGGAATGTATCCAGGGCAAGGGCGTGCGGATTCCGGCGGATGATTACCTGCCGGCGGCGCAGGCGCTGTGCCGCAAGTACGGGACGTTGTTCTTTTGCGATGAGGTGCAGACGGGGTACGGTCGGACGGGGAAGCTGTTTTCGTTTGAGCATTGGAATCTGGAGCCCGACATTATTTCGACGAGCAAAGCGTTGAGCGGGGGATACGTGCCGGTGGGGGCGATGATCACGCGGCGGTGGATTTATCAGAAGGTGTTTAATCGGATGGACCGGTGCTGGGTGCATTCGTCGAGTTTTGGGCGGAACAACCTGGGGATGGCGGTCGGGTTGGCCACGCTGCATATATTGGACGAGGAGAAGCTGGTAGAACGCAGTGCCGTCCAGGGACAGAAGCTTCTCGACGCGGTCAACGGACTGAGGGCGAAGCATGAGGTGTTGATGGAGGCGCGGGGCAAGGGGTGCATGATCGGGATTGAATTTCACGAGCCGCGGAGCCTGAAGATGAAAGTCGCGTGGAAGATGGTGCACGCGGCCCATGACGGATTGTTCGCGCAAATGGTGGTGATGCCGTTGTTGGAGAAACACCACGTGTTGACGCAGGTCAGCGGCAACCACGGCGACATCATCCGCTTATTGCCGGCGTTCGTCATCACGGACGAGGACATTCAGTATTTCGTCAACGCGCTCGACGACGTGCTCAACGATTGCTACAAGCTGCCGGGGCCGATGTGGGACTTGGGGGCAAACCTGGTGAAAGCAGCGCTGGCCAATAAGGGTGGCAAGAAGGCCGAACGGGAAGCGGTGGCCGCCGGACGCTAAGGCGGGCTTGGTTTTCCATTTTCTGCATGCGACAACCCCGCGCGTGACCCCCGATGCGACAACGGTATCTTAGCGGATTGGCGGACTTGGTGTGCCGGCGGCCTCTGGCGTTGGTGGTCGTAGGCGTTTTGCTCGCGGGAGTGTCTTCCTTCTACGCCGTTCGTCGCCTCGAATTCAAAACCAGCCAGAACGACCTGATTGGCCGCGACAGCGACTACTGGCGACTGTACAGCGAATACTCCCGGGAGTTTCGATCGGAGGAGGATTACATCGTCGTCGTCGAGAGCAACCAGCCGCTTCAGAACCGCGCGGCCATTGATGCGCTGGTGTCGAAGTTGCTGTCGTCCACGAACAATCCGGGTCCTGCCGATGCCGCCGTGGCGCAGTTGATTACGCAGGACGATCTGTACTACCAGGTCAATCTGGAGGCTTTCCAACGTTGGTTTCTCTACTATCTCTCGATGGAGGATTTGAACTGCCTCAAAGATTTCCCGCAACTGGTTTTCGTGCTCCAGCATCAACCCAACATTTCCGGTTTCCTTCATGTCGCAAACGAGTCGCTGATCCAGCTTGGGGTGGCGGGTGCCGAGCGGGAAAAGTGCACGCTGGGGTTCTTGCCAATGATGACGATGGTAGTGGGGCAGGTGGGGGATCTCGCGGTCGCAGGCGGTTCAGCCGAGTGGCATTCACCTTGGATGCAGGCGTTTGTCGGACCGGACGACAGCGATAAGGCCGAGGAACAGATGAAGTGGCAGGGCTACCAGACGTTTCGCAACGGCCACATGTTCCTGTTGCTAATCCATCCTCGATTGGGAAAGGAGACGGCAGACGAGCATCATGCGGCCACAATCCCGAAGTTGCGACGCATCATGAAGGAGGTTCGCGGTCAGTTTCCAAGCGTGGGCATCAACCTCACGGGCGAACCCGTTCTCGATTACGATGAGATGCTCCAATCGCAGAGCGACGCCACGAAGGCGACCGTACTGACAGCGGTGTTCCTCTTCCTGTTGTACACCGTGACGTTTCCCCGAATGATGCGGATTTCGCTGTTCGTCGCCTGCCTGCTCGTGGTGCTGCTCATTGCCTCCATGGTCATTGTGCTGGCAGTCTGCATGGGATACACGACGCTCACGGTGGGCCATCTGAACATGATCACCGTGACGTTTGCGATTATGATTCTCGGGTTGGGGATCGATCTGGGGATTCAATTCGTTGCCCGATACACCGAGGAATTGAGCGCAGGTCTTCAACGGGCGGATGCGGTTCGGTCCGCCATCACACATACCGGTCCGAGCATTGTCACCGCCGGCGTCACCAACGCCGCCGCGTTTTTCGCGATGGGCCTGAGTGGTTTTCGCGGCGTCACGGAACTGGGTGTAATCGCCGGCGGCGGGATGCTGATCGCGACGGCCGGGATGATGACCGTGTTGCCGGCGCTTCTGTTGCTTGTCCACGGCAAGGGTGGAGCCACGCCGGTGCGCGCGCAATCGGCGGGGACGCGCGTCGAGCAACTCCTCTTGCGCCGGCCCTACCTGATGTTGACCATGTTCGGCATGATCACAGTAGCCGCGCTGGGGGCGGCGTGGACGGTGCGCTTTGACTACAACGTCCTGAATTTGCAATCGAAAGGGCTGGCATCCGTGGAAACCGAACTCCGATTGCTGCATGCCGACGTGGAATCGACCCTGTTTGCGGCGATCGTGTGCGACAATCTTCAGCAGACCCGGGACCTGCAGGAGCGCCTGGCCAAACTTCCAACCGTGGCCGGCGTTCATAGCCTCGCGGAGATGATTCCCGAGGAGCAGGAGCAAAAGACCAAAATCGTCGACGGAATCCGGCAGGCGCTGGGCACCATTCACTTCGATGTACTTCCGGATGATCCTGGCGAAGTTACAAACGCGCTGCGATCACTGCAGCTCCGCGCCAACGCGCTGGCCCGCGACGCGGGAGCCCGCGGCGACAAAGCCAGCTTGGAGGTTTTGATTCCATTGACGAACGCCTTGGCCCAGACACGCGCAAAACTGCAGTCGGCCGACCCGTCCCAGCTTCAGCAACGCCTGACCGGTTATGACCGCCACTTTTACGCCGATTTGGAATCGCAACTTGCGATTATAGCGACGCAGGCCGACCGCCCGATGACCGTCGAGGATGTCCCCGCACAGATTCGGCGGATGTTCGTCGGCAAGACCGGGAAGTTCCTGGTCCAGGTCTTTCCGCGGGAAAACATCTGGGAACGGGAGCCGCTCGTAAGGTTTGTGCGCGACGTGCAGTCGGTTGCCCCGAAGGTAACGGGCACGCCGCTGGGGATTTACGAGTTTGTGGAAATTCTCAAAACGGGTTATTGCCGTGCCGCGCTGTGGGCGCTGCTGGTGATTGCCATTCTCATCTTTATCGATTTTCACGGCGGGTACGCCACGTTGTTGACGATTCTGCCGCTGCTGGTGGGGACGGCGTGGATGTTCGGGGCGATGGTGGTGTTGCGAATCAATTTCAACCCGGCGAACATCATGGTGCTGCCGTTGATCGTTGGCATCGGCGTCGCCTACGGGATTTACGTGGTCCAACGGTTTCGCGAAAGCCACGAAGCGACGTTTTACAGCAAGAGCACGGGACGCGCGGTGATTCTCTCGGCCATGACCACCACGCTGGCGTTTGCCAGCCTGCTGATCGGCGCGCACCGCGGCATCCGCAGCCTCGGTTTGGTGACGACCATCGGCGTCATTTCCTGCCTGCTGGCCGCGCTGGTTCTGCTACCGTCGCTGTTAGAGATTGCGCGCCGCAAGGGCTGGAAGGTGTAACTGTCCGACGGCTGCTTCGAGAAAGCGGGCCAGCTTGGCACCGGAGTGCTTGGCCCGATAGCCGAGTCGGGCCAGATCGGCCAGCACACGGGGATCTCGGGCGCAACTGGAAAACACGCGGTTCGGGCGCAACTGCCCGAGCACAAAGAAGTCGTTGAATTCGTCCGGCAGGTCTTCGTCAACCAGATCGGTGATCCCGCGGACCGCGAGAAAATCCGTCTTTCGGGTAGCGCATACGGCGGCGACAGCGCTGGTTTCCATGTCGACGGCAAGAGCGCCGGTGGCCTTGCC
This sequence comes from Verrucomicrobiia bacterium, assembly GCA_049515295.1. Lineage (GTDB taxonomy): Bacteria > Verrucomicrobiota > Verrucomicrobiia > Palsa-1439 > Palsa-1439 > Palsa-1439. The sequence goes on from JBEKUF010000009.1 coordinate 27,804, forward strand.
GATCCGCGCCTTGTTGGACGCTCGCAAGACCATCTCATCCGTCGTCAGAATCTTGCCGTAATGAACTCGTATTCCCAAATCATCATCACACCGAATCCGCGCCGGGCGAAGAGGCTTGTGCGTCGTATTCCAAGTGATCTGGTCACCCTGGTCCCTGCCAAGATCGAGAATGTCCGTGCCGATAACAATATCTCCAGCGTGAATGTCCGGCTGCAGCCCGCCACCGAAACCGGAGCTGATCACCAGATCGGGGCGGTAGCAGCGAATGGTAATTTCGGCGGCAATGCGGGCGCATTCCTTGCCGATACCGAGCGCCAGCAGGGCGACCGATTGGCCACCGAGCGTGCCTTCGTGGAAATCGAGATGCTCCTGGCGGACGACGTGATTGGCGTCGGCACGGCGCAGGATGGGGCGTAATTCCTGACGAACCGCAACGAGAATGGCGATCATGGCTCCCGTCGCTTCCCGGAAGCGCCGCTACGATTGCTCAACTGCAGCAGCCGTCGCTGCCATGGTCGTTGGTTTTGGCGGCGATAGCGGCGGTCACTTCGCGTTTGGCCAACACGTGTTGTATGTTCTGCGGCACAGAATCACGCTGGCCGGTGAGGTGTCCGCGGCCCGTCGTGACGCCGTTGTAAGCGTCCACGTGAGACGCATCCGCTATCGGCGCGGGTCTACGCCCGAAGTTGTAGCGGATGAGCTTCCAAGTATCGCCCGGTTGCTTGTCGATACCGAGTGACGGTGTGGGCTCATAGCCGCAATGGGTCATGCAATTCTCACAGCGCGGATCACGGGCGACGCCGTCGAACACGCCGTACTTGTCCCAATCGACCTTCTCCAGCATCTCCTGATACCGTTGATAGTGGCCGTCGGTCATGAGATAGCAGGGGGCCTTCCAGCCGCGGATGTTGCGAGTCGGGATGGCCCAAGCCGTGCAATGCAGGTCGCGCTTGCCCGCGAGGAACTCCAGATAAATTGGCGAGCCGAAAAACGTGTATTTCTGGCCCCATTCGACGATGTTCTTGAACTTTTCGCGCGTGAGCCTGCGGGTCAGGAAGAAATCTTCGGGCTTCTTGTTCAGGCGCGTGATCATATCCTTCTTGGCGGCATCGTATTCGTAGCCCGGCGTGATGGTGTGCCCGTCCACGCCCATGTTCGAGAGGAAGTCGAACATCTTCTCAATCTCGACCATGTCGGTCTCCTTGTAGACCGTGCAATTGGTCGCCACTTGGTAGCCGAGTATCTTGGCCATCTTGATGGCCTCGACGCATTCTTTGAAAACCCCTTCGCGCTCGACGATCAGGTCGTGAATGTACTCGAGGCCGTCCACGTGAACGTTCCAATACATCCACTTGGTGGGTCGAATGCCGGGACGACCGTCGTTCTTGCCCTTACGAATCTCGGCGGCTTCTCTTTCGCTGATGAGATGTTGCGCGAGCAGGGCGGAAAGTTTCGGTTCCACGGCGGCGGTGTAATTGCGCGCCAGAGATTCCCGAATCTTCTTGCGCATAAACATGCCGTTGGTGCAAATGTACACGATGCGACCCTGACCGAGCAGTCCGTCGACGAGTTCCTCGATCTGGGGATAAATCAGAGGCTCACCGCCGCAGATGGAGACCATCGGCGCGTTGCACTCGGTAGCGGCATCGAGGCAATCTTCCAGGCTCATCATATCTTTTAGATTGGTCGAATACTCGCGGATGCGACCGCAGCCCGTGCAGGTGAGATTGCACGTGTGCAACGGCTCCAGCTGGAGCACGAGGGCGAATTTTTCGGTCTTCCTGATCTTGTTGGTGATGATGTGCCGGGCAATCTTCGCCGACAATGTAAATGGGAATCTCATGTATGCGTCTCCGATGTTTCCAATCCTAGACTTCCGTCAGATGCGCCAACGCGCGGAGTCGGGCGACCTTTCGCAAAATGCGCGGCTGTTTGAAGAACAACTGGATCACACGCGACTTTTCGAGTTCGCGGGGCACGGGTGGGAACCCCTGCATCATATGGCGCGCATACATCCCCAAGGCCATCAACGGGAAGTAGCTGCGATAGTAGTGGTATCGCAAATAGAACACCCGTGGAAAGCCCGTCCCCGTGAACAATGCCTCGTCCCATGAGCCGTCCAATTCCTGATGATCGGTCAGATACTTGATCCCGCGGGCAACTTCGGGGCAATTCACTTCCCCGGCGGAAATCAATCCCATCATCGCCCACGCCGTTTGCGAGGCCGTGCTCCGACCGATGCCCTTGAACTGAGCGTCGTCATAGCTCCGCAGCGATTCACCCCAGCCGCCATCGGCGTTTTGGGAAGACTTGAGCCAGGCGACCGATCGGCGGATGTAGGGCAGGCGCATATTTTCGCCAATTATCCGCAGTCCCCGAAGTACCTGCCATGTCCCGTAAATGTAATTCGCGCCCCAGCGGCCGAACCAAGAGCCGTCCGCAGACTGATCGCGCTTGAGGAAGGCGACGGCCTTTTGGACGCATTCGTCTTCCATCGTGAAGCCGAAATGCCCCAGACACTCCAAGACGCGCGCCGTAATGTCCGATGTGCTGGGGTCAATCATCGCATTATGGTCGGCGAACGGCACTTGAGTGAAGAGCCACTTGTCGTTGTCCTTGTCGAAACTGGCCCAGCCCCCGTCCTTGCCCTGCATACCCAGCACCCAGCGCGTACCACGACGAATGGCCGCCGACTTTTCACGATCGAACTCCGTGCTGACACGATTCAGCGCCATGAGCACCATGGCTGTGTCGTCGACATCAGGATAAAACTCGTTGTCGTACTCGAAGAACCACCCGCCCACCGGCTTGTTCGGTTCGGTGTAGCGATGGCTTTCCGAATGTTTCACCCGCCAGTCACCGGGGCGACGGACTTCCTTGTCCAGCAGCCACCGCGATGCTGCCCGGAGCGCCGAATGATCGGCTGGCAGACCCGATTCATGGAGAGCGTTGACGCTGATCGCCGTGTCCCAGACCGGAGAAAAACACGGCTGAAGTCGCAGGGTGTCGCCCTCCTCGATTTCGAGTCTTTCCATTTCGAGGATGCCGTGGGCAACCAGATAGCTCTCGTTGCTATAGCCGAGGACGCGCAGCGCCATGACGTAGTTGGCCATGGCGGGAAAGATCGCGCCGAGGCCGCCGGGGGTGCGTCCGTGCTCGATCACCCAGCGTTCGGCCTTCCGCATGGCATGCCGCCGAATGAGCGGAAGTGGGTGATGACGGTGAACAAACTTCAGAAAATGATCAACCACCAAGAAAAAGTTGCGCCACGTGAACGCGTGTGCGTCCCTCTGGAGGCGGATATCGGCTTTGTCGCGGCTTTCCAGCCAAAGTTCGTCGATCTGCCATTCCCGGGGAAGAGGTTTGACAGGTTCTCGGGAACGAATGATCGACAGCGGCACCAGCATCGCCCGCGACCACGAGGACATGTTGTAGATGCTGAAGCTGAACCACTTCGGCAGCAGAATTAGTTCAGGCGGAATTGCCGGGCACCCGCCCCACGGATACAGGCCAATCATGGCCAGCGAAATCTTGGTGAACGTATTGCAACGGGTCACTCCGCCTGCCGCGCAAATCGCCGCACGGGTTCTGGACATGTGCGGGCAGTCAATGGAATCCCCTGCCATTTTCAGGGCGAGATAGGCCTTTACGGAGGCGCTAAGGTCCATCGGGCCGTTCGGATAGATGGACCATCCGCCTTCGTGAAGCACTTGGGATCGAATGTAATTCGCAGCCTTGCGAATAATGACCGGATCCAGCTTGTCAATGAAATGCAGGTAAATCAAGTACTCGGATTCAAGGATGGTATCACCCTCAAGCTCCGCGCACCAGTGGCCATCAGAAGCCTGTTGCCCCAAAAGCCAATCCTGCGCCCCGGCAATGGCGGCTTCAAGCCCATCCGTTAATTGTAGATACGACTCCTGTCTTGCTTGAATCATGCTCCTCGACCTACTCCCTCCTAAACTTTTGGCCATAAGAACTATATAGTAAGCGCCGCGCTTGTAAAGTGGATTCACCGGGGGCTCTTCCGGGGATTACCGGCCCAAAAAACTGCCAACTCCTGGGCCAGATTGTATCCAGCCCGGCTGTCGGCCATGCTCTCCGACCAATCCGGCGGGAAAAGCGTTGAATATTGCGTTTGCGCAAATCTTTGGCACACAAGCACTGCTACGCCCCGATCCGATTCGCTCCTTATCAGGCGACCGACGGATTGGATGACACGATTCATACCGGGATAAAGGTAGGCAAATCCGAACCCATCGCCGTAATGCGCCTCGTAGAATTCGCGCATGAGTTCCCGCTCGAAACTGACTTGGGGAAGGGCAGGGCTGACAATAATCACTCCCGAGAGCGTTTCACCCGGATAGTCAACTCCTTCCGCGAACAGGCCGCCTTGGACTGCAAGGATGAGCTTCGGGGGGCGCGATTCCTTCAATGCGTCAAGCAGTGCCAGTCTCTGCTGCTCGGTCATCTTGGGCTCTTGGACAAGAACCTCCCACGGCCCTTCGGGTAGTCGTCCGCAGACCCCCCGCAGGAAATCGTAGCTCGGAAACAGCGCCATGTAGTTGCCAGGCTTGGCGGCAGCGGTGGTCGCGATGACGTTGGCAATCCTGCCGTAGTGGGTGGCCCGCGCGCGAAACGTGGTCGAAACAGTCGGGACGACGATGATGCGCCGGTTCTCCTTCGGGAACGGGGATGGGAAGCTCGCTTGGTCGGTCCGCTCGGGATCGAATCCCAGCATCTGGCGGTAGAACGCCATCGGCTCGAGTGTGGCCGACATGGCGATCACGCTATGAAATCCTTCCAGTCGCTGGGCCAGCTGGCGGGATGGGTCTTTGCAGACAATCTTCAGAGCTTCGCCGCCCGCCGTGTCGTAGACATAGGAGAATTCCTCGCCGTCCATGGCCAACACGGCGCAAAACTGGCCAAACGCCGAAAAGAACTCGTCCACAGGGTCGTCCGGAATCGCCCGTCCACTCATCGTCTTGTCCAACAGGTAACGCACGGTCAGTTTGTTGAAGGCCGGCTTGAGGCCTTCGAAGAATTCCCGCGGTGACGGAATTAGGTACTTGTCTTGGCTGACATCGCTTTCCTCAAGTTGGGTGTACTCGTCGCCCTTGGTTCGTTTCTGGCTACGGAAAAAGTGTTCGATCTCCCCTAGGAACTTCCGCAATTCCTTCGCCAACGACGGTTCGACTTGCCGCAGGTTTCCGCCCAAGTCGCGGATTTGCTGCCGTGACAGGCTGGGTGAGTAGTAATCCATTGCCCGCTGAACGAGGTTGTGCGCCTCGTCGATCACTAGGATCGCGTTCGAGTAGTCGGCTTCGAGGAAGAACCGGCGGAAATACACCTGTGGATCGAAAACATAATTGTAATCGCACACGATCACATCGGTTAGCTCGGCCTCCACAAGCGCCAACTCGAACGGGCACAAGCTCGTGCCGCGTCCTGCCTCCATCATCGCATCGGGCGTGATCAACCTCCCGGCCAGCAGACGGTCTGCAACCCGTGTGGTTTCGAGTTTGAGCCGGAAATCGCGCAGGTGCGGGCAAAACTCTTCCCGGCAGGCGTACACGTCGTTGATACACAGGCTCTCTCTCGCGCGGAAGAACACCGCATTGGGATGCGCCGATTCGCGCAGTCCCATGCGTTGAAGCGTCTCCAGGACGATTTGTTGCTGGGTGTTCTTGGCGGTGATAAAGAACACCCGTTTGTCGTGCGCGAGCGCGTGCTTCACGATGGGGTAGAGCGCTGCAGTCGTTTTGCCAACCCCCGACGGGGCCGAGACGAGCAGGTGACGCCCTTCTTTCAACGCGTGCTCGATCGCGGCCATCATTTCATCTTGGTGGGGGCGGACCCGGTCGTACGGAAAGCGGAGCGCGGTCGATTGGGTTCGTCGGTGTTCTTGCCGCCGCTGCTCCTCTTGCGCTTGGACGATCAAGGCGCGTACCCGATCCACGATCAGTCGTTCACAATCGTTGAACGGCCCGCCAATCTCGATTTCCTTCGTCGTCCCATCTGCCACGTTCACAAAGACAAGGCGACCGACAACATTGTCCGGTCGTGGCGGCCTCCCATCATTGCTCTCGGCATCGGATGAACCCGCCTTCGGCACGGGGGCGCCCCTGCCAATCAGGAAACAATACAGCCGGAGTTGCTCGGCATAGTGGGGATGGGATCTTTCGTCGAGCGCAGCAAACGCCAATGGCGGGACGACAACGGATTTGATCTCCTCAATCACGTGCGGGCCACCATTTACCGGCACGTAGACGCCGTCGATACGGCCTTGGATTGTCACCTCGAAATCGTCGACGGTGGTCTGGTAGCGCACCGCGATCTCCCGCGCGTAGCCCTCATGTAATCCGGCTTGGACCCGCTGACGCGCCACGTGTACCTCCCGTCCAAGCGCCAGGCGCGTCCACATGCCCAGCCCGGCCGCTCGTCCCCCATTCGTCAGCGGCTCGGCGACGAGATCGCCCACGCCGAGGGAGATCTTCCGCTTCGCCAAATGAATTTTGACAGCCATCGCCAAGACAGAATACAGTAATCAGCAGTTGGTAGCCAGAATGAGAAAACAGCTTCCTGCGCTCTTCACCCTCCTGTGTTCTGTATTCTGTGTTCTGTCTCCCGCCGTTTCCGCCCAGCACCTTCCGACCTATGAAGACTTTCGCCGCGTCGACCGAATGCGGCGCATGACCGGCCAGTTGGAGACCGCCGAACTGTTGAACCTGACGCAGATCGATCGCCCGACGATCGAACGCGTGGCGCAGCGGGGAACCAACGATTACCAACTCACCTGGGGCGCGGCGGAACTGATTGGCAATTGGCCGACCAAACGCGCTCTCTTCGAGTCGGCGCTGGCGACCAGCGGCACAAACGTCGATGTCGAACTGCGGTATGCCTGCGCCGCTGCCGCCAATCACGATCCCGCGACCGCGCTGCCGTTGCTGCGCGCCGTGGAAAAGGCGGATACAGCCAACATCGTGCCGTGGTTTGTCGAATTCAATGTGCTGCTGGCGCAGAACAAAGGGTTGACGGATTGGAAGATGCCGCCGTCGTGGGCGATCCGCTATCACGATTACGCTGCCGAGGCCGCGCGAGCGCGGATTCATACGCTCGAAGCTGCGGGGTATTCACCCTATTCCGCCCGAAGGCTCGGTTTCATGCCCGACATGCCTCTGTTGGCCATGGCCCGCGACTGCGCAGAAGAACGGATCGACAAGGCGTCCGTACACTTGCTATTGATCGTTGCCCACGCGATGCAGGACCGGCCGGTGTATCTGGTAACCGAATTAGTCGGGCAATCGTTGGAACGAGCAGCGATCCAGGCGCGCGCGGAAAACCAAACCAATTCGGTTCCGGACGGAACCAGTGCTGAGGTGTCGCTGCGCATGGTCGAACTCGAGCGACGCCGCGACGAGATCAAGTCGCTGCTATCGGCGGTCGGGGTCCACGTCGTCGACGTGGCCACGGAGGTGGAGATGATCGAGTATTTCGACAACGTGCTCGCGCTCGGAGAAGAACTGGCAATGAAACGGCTCGCTGAGGCCGTCCAGGGCGGTCATCCGTCACCATGACAAGAGCACAAACAATGCTTATGGCGGCGGCTGCGATCAGCCGCGCGATTGCGGCCGGTACGGGGATTTACGAAACGCATCGGCTTTCCCGGATGCAAGAGGAGATTCTGGCGTTGCAGCAAAAGCAGGCCCCGCTCACGAAATAACTGCAACAGTTGCGCCAGGAACAGGATGAAGCCGCGCGACGGCTGGTCGCCATCCAGCAGGAAGAGCAACAGCAGGCTAAGAGCGCGGAGCCAGCGAGCTCGCCGACCAATTCGCCGCCGCCAGCCCTCGCCACCCCGGCGACCGCGGAGCCATCCACGAATTCTCTCGCCGGCCTTGCGGCCATGTTGAAAAACCCGCAAATGAAAGAGATGATCCGTGCGCAGCAGAAGATGATGGTCGATCAGATGTACGGAAATCTGTACAAGGAACTCGGGCTGTCGCCGACGGATGAAGAGGCGCTGAAGAAGCGGCTCGAAGATCGCCAGGTGGCCTTGATGGATGCCGGCTTGGCCGCGATGGGTGGATTCCGCGACCGATTCGAAGCGGGCCGCAGAGGACATTACGGCGCTCAAAACGCAGTATGAAAAGCAGATCGAGGACCTTCTCGGGCCACAGACGTACAGTGTTTTCCAGCAGTACGACCAAACGGTGGCGGAGCGCACGCAGGTCAATCTATTCAAACAGTCACTATCGGCGGACAAAGCGCTGACGGAACAGCAGGGAAACGACCTCGTCGCCGCCATGTATCAAGCTCGTAAAGCCCCGCCGGAAAACTCTCTCCTGAACGGCCAAACCCGTGACCCGTCACAACTGACCGAGGACGGAATTGCCCGGGCCCTGAAGCTGCAGGAACAGTTGCAGAAGCAGTATGCCGATAGCGCGGCTTCGATTCTCACGCCCGCCCAACTCGATCAATTCACGAAATTCCAACAACAGTTGAGCACCATGCAGGCCGCGGACATGAAGATGGCCGCGCAGATGTTTGGACAAAACAAGCCCAACGCCTCTCCCACGCCCAACCCGGGCTCCGCGCTCTGAGCTGGATCTCTCGCTGTTTACCGTTGCCAGTCTCATGGACGGTCGCTATATTGCCGTCGGATTCAGTGCGCGGACGTGGCGGAATTGGCAGACGCGCAGCCCTCAGGAGGCTGTGACCGCAAGGTCGTGGAGGTTCAACTCCTCTCGTCCGCACCAAACATTGGATGGATACGATGAAGCTCTGGCATGTACTTCGGACGATGGCGCTGACAGCGGTCTTGCCGACGCTGTTGCCGACACGGTCACCTGCTCAGGTGCTCGACCAGATAAAGAAGCCAATCGATTACACCAGGAAGGCCGATGTCGGCGACAAGACCGTCAACTTTGGCGACCTGCATTACGGGACCGTTTCCCAGCCGTCTCGCGCGTGGTCCGCGGCGTCACCGCTCTCGAAAAGCGATCTCCATCTGCAAAGCGTGGAGTTGAACGAGGTCAAACTCAAGTCGGTCGAAACGTCCACAGTTTCCGAACCCATGCTGCCCCAGGTGAACTTCACAGCCAAACGCGCCGCCGCTGACAAACCGAATGACCAGGGCAGCCGGCAACTGGAGCAGACGAAGCAAAAAGCGCCGATTGCCAGCCGCGAGATTCGCCCGTTCACTCCCGGTGGGGAAGAAGAACTGAAGAAGCAACTCAACAAACTGCACCCTTGACTTGCCTCGGTTTGATATGATCCACCTACTGAATTTATGACCCCGACTTTCAATCGTGCCGCGAAAATGTGGAGCGTTCGCATGATCGGTCCACTGTTACTTGTCGGGCTGGCAATCTCTTGCGCGACGATGATTCACCCGCCACGGGACTTTCTCTCGTCGATGGACAATTCGTGGAACCAGTGGCTTGATACGGCTGTGGACGTGGATTTGGCCGAGGTCCGAATCATCCACTTGCCGCTGACGGATGCTTTCTCCGGGTTGAGGATCGCGATCACGCGAGCGGATGCACCGGTGGAGTCGCTCAAGGTTACCCTCCACGCGGGTCAGATCACCCGCCGTCAGGCGCTCTGGCTGCTCTCCCAAAAATACGAGTTGACCATGGTCGTCCAGCAACTGCCGGGGCGACCGCCCTACATCGCCATCTCGAAAGAGTAGACCTCCGCGAGGGCGGGGGAGGCGTTTGCCTCCGCAGATGGTGTCTGTTATTCCCTTGGCCGCATGTTCCCTGCCATTCTCGCAACGCTGCTTGGGTCGGTCTCCGTGATTTGTGCAACGCGCTCGGATAACGCAGGATTTGCTTCGCACATTTGGCGGGACGGTGTCCGGCAAGCTTGAGCAAACGGCACGGCAATTACCGTAACCCGTGCGGTTTAAGGAGAGGCCGCATGGGTGCTGACTGGTGATTCCATCAACGATGCTACAGTGAGAATTCCTGACCGAAACGAGTGCCGCCGCCACCAGGCTCATGGAACAGTTGCCGCCGACAGGGCTGCCTGAGCGCTCGCGCGCACCTGCTCGGAGGAATCGGAAGTCGCGGTTTGTTGTAGCAACGCCACGGCCCCGCTGCTGTGCACTTGCGCCACCGCCGTCACGGCGTTTTGGCGAATCGCGTCGTTCGGGTCATTGAGCAATTGCTGGAACACGGGAAGCGCCCCGCCTCCAAACACCCGCGCCAATTCTTGAATGGCGGTTTCGCGGATGCCGATGTCCGCAGTGCCTTCCGCGACTCCCGCCAGCGCGCTCTGGGCGGCATCGCTGTGGATCGCGCCAATGGCCAGCAGCATCTGCTTCTGGACATCGGGGTTGGTTTCGGTCTGGAAAAGCTGCGTCAATACAGGCAAGGCCGACGGCTGGCCGGCCAGGGATTGCACGGCGGCGAACCGGAGTTGTTGCGAATTGGCCTGATTGGCCGCAATTTGGCTGAGGATCGCCACCGACCCGGGATCCTGGCGTTCGCCGAGAGCCGCAACAATCTCGCGTTGGAGACTGAATATGCTTTCGCCGGCCAGCAGCGATTGAAGCGTGGCATCCGCCGCATCATCCTGGATCGCGCCCAAGGCGTGAATTAGCATCAGCTTGGCGTGCATGTCATCGGTCGCCTGATAGCCGGCGGCAATGGCTGCGGCGCCCCCGGCGCCCAGGGCCGCCAGGCGATCCTCAAGCGTTTTGGTCTCTTGCTGGCGCTTCGCAATGAGCGCCTTGGCATCATCCCAATTGAGCGCACCCGCGTATCCGTAGAGCTTTTTCATTTCCTCCAACGCGGCCATGACCGATGCTTTCAAGGCGGGGGAAACAACAACCGCCGCGTTCGGGCCTGCTGACGGATTGCCACGTTGCGCAATCGAGGGTGCCGGGCTGGTGACAGCCGTGGGAGCGAGCTTGTTTTCCGCACTCGGACCCGGGGCAGTTTCCCGGTTGGCGGAGCGCGCCGAGGCGCTTGCCGCCGGTGGCCTCGGAGGGCTTGGTCGTTCAGACCTCGTCAGCCACCAGACCGCAACGACTGACGCGAGCACAACCCCGCCAAGGACAATCCCTTTCCACTTCATGTACGAGTCCTAGACGGCAGCATCAGTAGTCGTTGGTCTCCTGCTCGAACTCATCCTGGAAGCTGGAGCAGCTACCGAACTGCCAGTCCTGGTTGCCCCAGGTGTTGAGAGGCTCACAGAAGGTCCAGCACCCGACCTTGCCGGTCACCCCGGGCTGGCCAATCATGACCTCTACGCACACCGTGGCATTGGCACAGTCGACGAAGTGGATGCCGGTGCCGGCTGTGGGGCACTGGATCTCGCACTCGGCGCCCTCGTTGAAATACGTGGACGTGGCATTGTTGCTCGCGCAGGTCACCTGCGAGTAGATCAGGCAGTTCGACGACACCGCGTTCGGATTCCCGGTCCCGTACCATTGGATCGTGTTGCCAGGAACCAGTCTGTCGGGGAACGTGCACTGGATCGTCTTGCCAGACTGCGAGTACGGGAAGGTCGAGGTGGCAACGTTGTTGGAAACGGACAGAACCGCCATACCGTCCACGACAATCGTCATCGGCTGCGTTGCCTGCTGGAAGCCGTAGTAGAACCGCGTCTGGGTGGCCCCGATGGACACCGTCGAGAGTTCGCCGCAGTTCTTGTTGCCCGTCGCCGCCGACTGCGGCATATTCGGATCCATCAGCGCGTTGTACGCCTGGTTATCCTCGAACCGGCAGATCGACCGCTCGTAGGAGTTGTTCCCGAGGAACTCCCACGCCTCGCCGCCGCACCCGTCGGGTTGGACGTTGCAGAGGTTCAAGGGCTTGCAGTAAAGGACAACCGGCGCATTGGTGCCGCACGTCTCCGTCACCGAAATGTAAACGTAGCTGTTTGAGCTGGTCCGGAAATCACTCGGCTGATCGCCATTGGCCAACGTCAGATTGCCTTCGAACGTGGCAAACTGGCAGTTGCCGAAGTTATCGAAGTGATGCTGGCAGTAGGTCGGAGCGCACGTGATTGGCTGGCAAGTTACCGGCACGGTCACCACGATAACGCTGGCCGTGCAACTCGCCTTGTTACCGCAGGAATCGGTCGCCGTGAACGTCACCTTGTTCGTGCCCAGCGAGAACGATGCCGGGGCATTGTTGGTCACCGTCGCGCCGCTACCGCAGTTGTCGGTGGCCGTCACGCCGTTCAGGAACGCCGCAATCGCCGCATTCGACGCCGGCACGGTGTTCGTGCAGAAGGACGCAGTCACTACGGTGATATTCGTCGGGCAGGTGATGACCGGCGCTGTCGTATCGTTGACGGTGATCGTCTGCGTGCAGGTGGCGCTGTTGCCGCACGGATCCACAGCCTTGTACGTGCGGAGGACCGTGTACCGGTTCGGGCAGGTCTTATTCGTGATGACATCTCCCACCCAGGTAACGGTCGGCGTGCCACAGGTAGCGGAGGCAATCACGGACGCGACATTGGCCGCTGGCACGTTCGACGCGCATTGCACCGTCACCGCGGCGGGGCAGGTGATGCTCGGCGGCGTGGTATCGGTGGTGTAGGTGTAAACGACGGTTTGCGGGGCCGAGGTAAGGCCGCAGGCGTCCGTGGCGGTCACGGTGAACGTGAGGGTCATGGCGCAGGGTGTGCCGCTGGTTGCGGAGGTGACATTGATGGTCGGCGTACCGCAGGTAGC
>JBEKUF010000010.1:0-37382 GCA_049515295.1 Verrucomicrobiia bacterium
GACGCCGCCGCTTGGGGCTGGCTCGCTGGAAGCCCAAGTCGCCCCGCTGGTGTTGCAGATCCGCCGCCATCTGGACACGGTTGTCCACGGGCCTGACAATGAAGAAGATCAAGTGCTCGTCTTGAAAATCCACAACTTTCGTCTCAACAACCGCCTGCCCATCCCGTCGGACACCGTCACGCCCGACTTCACCGCCAGTCGTTTCGGTCCCACCTCAAAAGGCGAAACCTTCAGTGGCTACCTCATTATCAGAAAAATCACGGCGGGCAGGGTTGAGGCCTACCTGCACCTCGACGTGACGGCCAGTACCCCCTCTGGTTCCTACACCCAAACGGCCAAATTTCACGGCAACTACAAGTTCGTCCACAGTGACGAAGACGCGGCGGAGCCATCCACCGGTTTTTAGGCCTGGCAACCGCGCCAGGTTTGTCGCGCAACAACTCTACCCGTGCTGACCTGCCGTTGACACCCTCCCCCATGCGTGATACTTTTGCCCGCTCTTGGCGGGGCGAATATGACGGAAACCCAGGCTAACTACAAAGATACGCTCAACCTTCCGCAGACGGACTTCCCGATGAAGGCCAACCTGCCCCAGCGCGAGCCGGCGATGCTGGCGCGTTGGGAGCAGTCGAAGCTTTACGAGAAGATTATCGCGTCGCGTCACGATGCGCCGCTGTTCGTCCTCCATGACGGCCCGCCGTATGCCAATGGTAACGTGCACATCGGACACGTGGTAAACAAGACGCTCAAGGATGTGATCATCAAGTACAAGACGATGCGCGGCTTTCGTGCTCCCTACGTGCCGGGCTGGGATTGCCACGGTCTGCCCGTCGAATTGAAGGTCCAGAAGGAAATCGAAAAGAAGGGCGAAAAGGTCTCTGCCTCCGAAACCCGCGCCCGCTGTCGCGCGTACGCGGAAAAATATATCGGTATCCAACGCGAGGAGTTCAAGAGGCTCGGTGTCCTGGGCGACTGGGAGCACCCGTACTTGACCATGTCGCCGGAATACGAGCATGCGGTGGTGGCGGCCTTTTACGAAATGCGCCGGAATGGCTACATCTATAAAGGTTTGAAGCCTGTGTATTGGTGTCTCTCATGCCGCACTGCGCTCGCCGCCGCGACTGCTGAGGCTGAATATGCCGATCACAAGTCGCCGTCGGTCTGGGTCAAGTTCCCGCTCAAAGGCAGGAAGGGCGAGTTTGTTCTCGTCTGGACGACGACGCCGTGGACGCTGCCCGCGAATCTGGCCATCGCGCTGCATCCCGACGTGAACTACGTCTCCGCGAAAGTCGGCAACGAGACGTGGATCCTCGCGGAGAAGCGGCTCGAGGCGGTCGCGGAAAAGACCGGCGCGCCATTCGGCGCGGTCGCACGCAAGGCGAAGGGCGCCGAATTGGTCGCGGAGAAACTTGTCGCGCGCCATCCATTTATCGAGCGCGACTCGCCGTTGGTGCTGGCCGATTACGTCACGACCGACGACGGAACCGGCTGTGTACACACCGCGCCCGGTCACGGCATCGAAGACGCCGAGACGGGTGACAAATATAAACTCGAGCCGCGCTGCTACTCGCCGCTCGACGACGCAGGACGCTTCGTGGATGACGGCATGGTGCCGCAGTGGCTGGTTGGCAAAAATGTGTGGGCTGCAAACCCGCTCATCATCGAGCACCTCAGGCAGGCTGGTGTTCTGGTTGCTCAGGAAGAGATTGAGCACAGCTATCCTCATTGCTGGCGCTGCAAGAATCCGCTCATCTTTCGCGCGACGACACAGTGGTTTATCAACGTCGACCACAAGAACCTGCGTTCCCAATCCTTGGACGCCGTGCGAAGCGTCGGCCGGTTCTCGATCAAGTGGGTTCCGCCGTGGGGCTTGTCACGGATCAGCGGCATGTTGAGCGAACGCCCCGACTGGTGCATTTCGCGCCAGCGCGTTTGGGGCGTGCCAATTCCTGTCATTTCGTGCGCCCAGTGCCACTACAGTTTCCCGGAGGCAGAAGAGCGTGTGCTGAAGCTCGTGGGCGAGCATGGGGCTGATTGTTGGTTTGCAAGGACGGTCGCCGAACTGATCGGAGCGGACAAGTGCCCGAAGTGTGGCAGCGCGGAGTTGAAGAAGGAAGAGGACATCCTCGACGTGTGGTTCGAATCAGGGTCCAGCCATCGCGCCGTGCTCAAGACGCGGCCTGAGTTGGCGTATCCTGCCGACATTTATCTGGAGGGAAGCGACCAGCATCGCGCCTGGTTCCAGTCGTCGCTGCTCATCGCCATGGCCTTGGAACCACATGATCCCCCATTCAAGACGGTCATCACCCATGGCTTTATCGTGGTACACGTGGAAGAGACGGGCAAGAAGCAGAAGGTTTCCAAGTCGGCTGGCAAACCGGCGAACTCCGAAGATTACGTGAAGCGGTTCGGGGCCGATGTGCTCAGGCTGTGGGTGGTGTCGGAGGACTATCAGGCCGACATTCCCATCTCGGAGGAGATTTTTCAGCAGGTTTCCGAGACGTATCGCAAGGTGCGCAACACCCTGCGCATTTTGCTGGCAAACATTCATGATTTTGATCCTGCGAAACACGCCGTGCCCCACGGAAAGCTGGCGGAGATCGACCGCTGGTTGCTCTCGCGCTTGCAGGCTCTGGTCGCGGAGTTGACCGACGCCTATGAGAACTTCGAGTTTCATCGCGTGTATCATTTGGTGAACGGATTTTGCGCCGTGGAACTTTCGTCGTTTTACGTTGACGTGATGAAAGACCCGCTGTATACGCTTGCGCCCGATTCAGCGGACAGGCGCTCGGCGCAGACGGCGATTTTCGAAGTGGTGGCGACGCTGGCAAAATTGATCGCGCCGGTCCTGCCGTTCACCGCGGATGAAGTATGGGGCTTCCTGCCGGGGCGCGAGGAGCAGTCGGTTCACCTGGCGAAGTTCCCCGTGGCAAACGCCGCGCGACGCGATGCGGACCTGGAGGCGTGCTGGGAACGTTTGTTGAACGTGCGGCGCGTGGCGTCGCTGGAACTGGAAAAGGCGCGACAGGCAGGGCAGATTGGGAAGTCCCTGGAAGCTCAGGTGGAGATCGAGCCCGATAACGATGCCACCCGCGAATGGTTGGAAAAACTCGGGCCGACGCTGGAAACGGTGTTGATTGTATCGCAAGTTCGCGTGGCTCAAGTTGGGGGCGGCGAGTTGCGAGCCAGGGTCAGCCACGCGACGGGCAGGAAATGTGTGCGTTGTTGGCGTTGGACGGAAGATGTCGGTACGGACACCGCGCATCCGGAGTTGTGCGGGCGTTGCGCGGAAGTGATCGGATCGCTGGCCTGAAAATTGCAGTAGGATGGAAGGAGTTTATGAAGAGGCAGCCGAAGAAAACCGGGGCGGGTAAACCAAAAGTCGGTACGGGGAAGGGAACCATGGGGACAGCCAAAGCAGGCCGAAAGTCTAAAGTCGTGGCCGTGGCCAAAGCCGGGGCAACGCGGGGTGCGGTTGCAGAAGTCGAGCCGAACCGTCCGCCGAAGAAATTGAAGCTCTCCAAGGAGGACGCAACCAAGTTCCGGAAGCTGTTGCTCGATTTGCGGGATCACCTGATCGACGGCGTCAATTTCCTGGCCAGCGACAATCTCAAGCGCTCGCACCGTGATGCCTCCGGCGAATTGAGCGGGTACAGCTTGCACATGGCCGATGCGGGCACGGACAATTTCGACCGCGAATTTGCGCTGAGCCTTGTCTCCAACGAGCAGGAAGCATTGTATGAGATTGAGGAAGCCCTCAAGCGGCTCGACCAAAGCACGTACGGTATTTGCGATAATTGCGAAAGGCCCATCATCAAGGCCCGCCTGGAGGCCGTGCCCTTCGCCCGATTGTGCGTGAACTGCCAGTCCACGATCGAGAAGGACCGCCATCGGCCCGCTCCACAGGGACCGATGTTCACGGAGTCCGCGGAGGAAGAGGGCGGCGAGTCGGAGGAAGCCGAAGAGTAGGTCGCGAGGCGCCCACATGCAATGGGTCGCACTCATCGCCGTCGCGATTGCCGCACTCGACCAGTTCAGCAAGTGGCTCGTCGTGCGCTCGATCAGTCCGGAAGAAACCCGCGTGGTCGTCAGCGGCTTCTTCAGTCTTGTCAACTGGCGCAATACCGGTGCCGCGTGGGGCATCTTTCAACGTTATAATCTCCTGTTGACGGCGGTCTCGTTGCTGACGGTGCTCGTGCTCTGGTTGTTCCGTCATTCCTTTCCGTTGAAGCGTCCGGGCCCGCGCCTGGCTCTGGGGTTGATCGCCGGAGGAATCATCGGCAACCTCATCGATCGCGTCCGCCTCGGTTCCGTCATCGATTTTCTCTACTTCTCCGTCGGGCCATACCATTGGCCGGCGTTCAACGTCGCCGATAGTTCGATCTGCATCGGCGTGGGGTTGTACGTCATTGTGTCGTGGCGGGCGGATGCTACTGCCGAGAAACGCCACGCCGCCATCTCATCATAGATGGCACTCGCCACACCCTAGATGTCGTACGCCGTCCGCTTTCGTCGGTCGAACCTTGCCAACTGTCGGCAGCCCTTTTGCTTCAGAAACGTTTCAACGTCCGCGAACTTCAAGCCAACCTGAACGGGCGCGTGCGCGTCAGAATTGACTGTCAGCGGAATACCAAGCTTCAGCGCCTGCTCGGCGATTGCCAGCGACGGATACGGTTGCGGCTCGGGCAATTCCGCGTGGCGGTACCCGGAGGTGTTGATCTCCAGGC
Organism: Verrucomicrobiia bacterium; assembly: GCA_049515295.1. GTDB lineage: Bacteria > Verrucomicrobiota > Verrucomicrobiia > Palsa-1439 > Palsa-1439 > Palsa-1439. Next base: position 4,728 of record JBEKUF010000010.1, read on the forward strand.
TGATGTCCACCGCCTTGATCTCTTCCAAGGTGCGCGTGATGTCCTCGGCCTCGCGCTCGCCGGGCGGGCAACCCGAGCGTTTCGTCACGTCGAAGTGGGCGACGATGTCGCACAGGCCGCTGGCGGCCATGCGCCGCATCAAGCCGAAGTATCGCGCGTACAACGGTTGCGCGTCGCCGCCGTAGTTGCGCGGCCAGGAACTCTCGCGGCAATCCTTGTCGAGGAAGTGGATCGACCCAATCACGTAGTCCCACGGATATTTCGCCAGTTGTTGTTCCAGGTAGCCTTCGAGTCCCTCGACGTAATCCATTTCCAATCCGAGCATCACGTCGATCTTGCCCCGGTAACGAAATCGCAGTTCGGTCACGCGTTCGACGTAATAGTCGAGTTCCGCCTCACTCATACGCACGTTGGCGCTACGGCCGCCGGGGAGGGGATTGTGGTCGGCAAACCCGACTTCGCACAGGCCGAGTTCGATCGCCCGCTCGATGTAATCCTCCATCGGCCCCGCCGCGTGTTTGCACAACGGCGTGTGCATGTGGTAGTCGCACTGGATGGACATGGCCGCTGACTCTAACGGCGGAGCGCCGCGTTGACAATGACTTTGGCGGCTTCTACTATGCGCGCCGCATGGAAACCCCCATCGTCTTTGAGTCCAAGGGTCAACAGGTCGTAGGCATCCTGCATTTGCCCGAAGGACACAGCCGCTTTCCGGCGGCGTTGCTGTTGCACGGGTTTACCGGCACGAGGGTCGAGCCTCATCGCATGTTCGTGAAGATTTCCCGCACCTTGGCCCAGCATGGTATTGCCAGTTTGCGATTTGACTTCCGCGGCTCGGGCGATAGTGCCGGTGATTTTGAGGACATGACGATCCGATCAGAGATGGTAGATTCACTCGAAGCGATCCGGTTTCTGGCGCGACACAAGCGGGTCAATTCGCGGCGGCTGGCCCTCATCGGCATGAGCATGGGCGGCGCCGTCGCAGCACACGTCGTCGGCCGTGAGAAACATCGCATCAAATCCCTGGTGCTGCTGGCGCCGGTGGCCGAAGGCGAAGGCATTTTGGATGAGCTATCGACGCCCGAAGCCGTCTCCTCGCTCGCCGAGACCGGCATCACCGATCACGACGGCAATCTGGTGGGGGTGGCGTTCATCCGCCAGTTCGCTGACATGAAACCGCTCCGGGAAGTCGTGAAGTGCCAGTGCCCGGTGTTATTGATCCATGGCGCGAAGGACCAGACCGTTCCCGCCCATCACTCCGAGTTGTACGAGGATGCGCTGCAAACACACAAGCGCGTGGTCAAGAAAGTCATCATTCCTGGCGCCGACCACACCTTCAACAAGCACATCTGGGAATCTCGCGTGATCACCGAAATCGTCGACTGGCTCGGCGAGACGATGTAGGGCAGCCGAGTTTGGCTGCATGGCTCGAAGCCGGTTATTCCGCAGGATCACTTGCTCTCAGGGCCGGCGTTCCCTTTGGGTTTACTCCATACCAGGAAATAATAGAAAGCCGCCACGCCGAAGCCGATACAAAGAGAAAGGAGAGTGTATATCCAGCGCTTCGTAATCGCGGCGAAGATTAGCAAGAAGATGCAAAGCAGCAGAAGCGCGACAAGACCTCGCAGTCGCAAACCCGCTTGCGCTTGCTCTAACGACTCTCCAGATAACGACACCATGCGCATTCCCCGTCGAATGCCGAGACCTATGATAAGTCCTGCAACACACCCATACAATGCGCTGCCGATAGGCGCATGACCAAACACTCCCGACCTCCTGCAGGAAATCAAGCCTAAGAGAAGAATCAGGGTCATCGGCCATGCCCAGACTGCATCCAGCCAGGATATCCTCATGTGGCTTAGCGTTTCACACTTTGGGCAGCGAAGCCATGGCGACAGGAACAAGCTCCTTCTTATCGTCTGAGAGCCTCGAGGGAACAGCGGGAACTCATATCCACATTTCGGACAGAACAAGCTATTGATCCCTCTCATCGGGCGTCCTCTCGCTGTAGAAGACAATACATGAGCTATTATCGGGCGGCAAGAGGTTAGCGGCAGACGGATTGTCTCCCCGCAAACTCAGGTCATTTGCGGAAGCTCGTCCTCGGTCATCGCGAACCACAGCGAGTCTGCCCATTCACCATCAATGAACCGGTCTCGGAGACATTCCGCCTCGTTTCGCATGCCGAGCTTCGTAAACAGGCGAACCGCAGCCGCGTTTCGGCTGTCGCACGAGATGGTCACGCGGTGCAGACCGATATCTCGGAGGCAAAACGAGAGCGCAGCCTGAAGAGCTTCCTGGCCGAAACTGCGGCGCCGGTAGCCGTTGTTGATCTGGATTCCGATCATGGCCTGTTGCCGGTTCGAACCGAGACACTGCAGCCAGAAGAGCCCGACGAGCTTCCCCTCTTGTCGATGGACAATGCCCAAACTCAGCCCCGCGGACGCGTCCGATAACTTCTCCTTCACCACCCGTTCCAACCAACGCTTCACCTCGTTCTCGTCCATCGGCGGACGCTCTTCGTAACGATATGTCTCCGGGTCGGACAGGATTTCGAACGCGTCTGACAAATCTTCCGGTTGAAGCTTCCGCAGGATCAACTGAGGGGTTTCGATCGGGAGGGGCAGGGCCGCGCCTTGCTGGTTGTCGCCTCGCGGGACGATGATGTCCTCGCTGCAGTACGGACACGGTTGCGCACTGCCGGCGCAATCCTCCGCATACTCCACCGAATTGCCGCACTTGGGGCAGGAGAACGTAATAAAGATTTCCTCACTCATAATCGCCTCACCCGGTTGGCGTTCTGCCATTGCATGGAATGGCGGGAACCCTAGCGAGCCAGGGCAATGACGTCAAGCACGGCACATCCCTGTGGCGCAGGTTGCCGCGGTTGTGCTAGATTTGCCCGCTGTGCCCTTCCAACTCGTCAGCAAATACAAGCCGCGCGGGGACCAGCCCCAGGCGATCAAGGCGTTGACCGACTCGCTGGTGGCGGGCAACCGTTACCAGACGCTCCTCGGCGTCACCGGCAGCGGCAAGACGTTCACCATGGCCAACGTCATCCAGCAGTTGGACCGGCCCACCCTGGTGATCTCACACAACAAGACGCTGGCGGCCCAGCTCTTCAGCGAATTCAAGCAGTTCTTCCCGCACAACGCGGTCGAGTATTTCGTGAGCTACTACGATTACTATCAGCCCGAAGCCTATATCCCACAGACCGACACGTACATCGAGAAGGACGCCAGCATCAACGAGCAGATCGAGAAACTGCGGCTGTCGGCCACGAGTTCGTTACTCTCACGCCGCGACGTGCTCGTCGTGGCCAGCGTGTCGTGCATCTACGGGTTGGGATCGCCCGAGGACTACTTTGAGATGATGGCGCTGGTGACCGTCGGCAACGAAATGTCGCGCGACGATCTCCTGCGCAAACTCGTCGACATGCAGTACAACCGCAATGATGTCGAGTTCTCCCGTGGCAACTTTCGTGTCCGCGGCGATACGGTCGAAGTGTGCCCGAGCTATACCGAGCAGGCGGTGCGCATCGAGTTTTTGGGTGACCGCGTCGAGCAGATCACGCGCTTCGAGCCGCTCACGGGGCACAAGATCGAGTCGGTCAACACCTTCTCGATCTATCCGGCCAAGCATTGGGTCATGCCGTACTCGAAAATCGCGCGGGCGCTCGATGCCATCAAGGCGGAAATGAAAGACCGTGTTGCCTGGTTCGAATCGCAAAACAAACTCGTCGAAGCCCAGCGGATCCACTCGCGCACGATGTACGACCTCGAAATGCTCAAGGAGATGGGTTTTTGCGGAGGCATCGAGAATTACTCGCGCCACTTGAGCAATCGTGCCGCCGGCGAACGACCGTTCACGTTGATGGACTTTTTCCCGAAGGATTACCTGTTGCTGATCGACGAATCGCACGTCACAGTGCCGCAGATCGGCGGCATGTACGCCGGCGACCGCTCGCGCAAGACCACGCTCGTCGAGCACGGGTTCCGCCTGCCGTCGGCGCTGGACAATCGCCCCCTGAACGCGGCGGAGTTCGACAGCCTGATTGGACAATGCATTTACATGTCCGCCACACCGGGACCCTACGAACTGCAGCGCAGCGCGGTGGTTGCCGAGCAAATCATCCGTCCAACGGGCCTCGTCGATCCCACAGTTACGATCAAACCGCTGAAAGGCCAGATCGATGATCTGATCGAGCAATGCCGCGCCCGCGCCGAGAAACACGAACGCATCCTCGTAACCACTCTGACCAAACGCACCGCCGAGGACCTGGCGGACTATTTGCGCGAGGTCGGCATTCGCGTGAAATATCTGCACAGCGAAATCGACGCCATCGAGCGTGTCGAGGTCTTGCGCAGCCTGCGGGCCGCCGATTTCGATGTACTGGTTGGGATCAATCTTCTGCGCGAAGGTCTCGATCTTCCTGAGGTGTCGCTCGTGGCCATCCTCGACGCGGACAAGGAAGGCTTCCTGCGCAGCGCCACGTCGCTGATCCAGACCGCGGGCCGCGCCGCCCGCCACATCAACGCCGAAGTCGTGCTCTATGCGGATGTGATGACCGATTCGATCAAGAAATTCATCGCGACAACGGACTATCGCCGCGCCAAACAGCTTGTGTACAATCAGGAGCACAACATCACGCCGAAGAGCGTGAAACGCGAGTTGCAACTCAGCCTTGCCGAATTGACTCAGGCGCGCGAGGTGGAGGCTTCGGTTGTCCGCGAAGCGCCCGGTGGATACCGTACCGCCGAGTTGCTCCGTGAACTGGAAGCGGAGATGCTGGAGGCGGCGGAGGATTTGCAGTTTGAAAAGGCAGCGATCCTCCGCGATCAGATCGCCGAGCTAAAGGGAGAAAAGACGGACCGCCAGGGATCGCCTCCGGTGAAGCGGCAGGTCAAATACGACCGGAAACTCAAGGTCAATGTCGTGAAGCGAAATCGCCCAGCCAGGACCCGATGAATGCGCTTCCGCAAGAAATTGTCCGAAGCCTGGTCCGCGCGGCGTTGACCGAGGACATCGGCGCGGGCGACATTACGACGGAAACCGCGATCCCCGCCGACCAGCGCGCGGAGGCCTGTATCATCGCCAAGGAACCCTGTGTCGTGGCGGGTCTGCCGCTCGTGGAAGAGGTGTTCGCCCAGATTGACCGGGCGGTTTCCGCAACGTTGTTGGTCGGGGAAGGCGACTCCGTGGAGCAGGGGACGCGTGTATGCATCCTCAATGGCCCCGCTCGGGCGATCCTGACCGCGGAGCGGACGGCGCTGAACTTCCTGCAGCGGCTTTCCGGAATCGCGACCTTGACGCATCAGTTCGTTGATGAAGTCAAAGGCACGAAAGCCAAAATTCTCGACACGCGCAAGACCACGCCGACGTTGCGCACATTGGAGAAGTACGCCGTGTCCATTGGCGGCGGCGCGAATCACCGCCTGGGCCTGTACGACGCCGTGATGATCAAGGACAATCATCGCGCCATTCTCGCTCGTCTCGGACCGAAAGCGTTGGGCGACGCCGTCGCCGCGGCACGCAAGCATCATCCCGCGGCGCCCGTCATCATTGAAGCCGATACGCTGGAACAGGTCGAAGAGGCGCTGGCGGCCGGCGCCGACCATATCTTGCTCGACAACATGACGCCTGACGAATTGCGTGAAGCGGTGACTCTCGTCGCGGGCCGTGCCAGGACCGAAGCCAGCGGTGGCGTCACGCTCAACACCGTCCGCGCCATCGCCCGCACCGGCGTCGACTACATTTCCGTCGGCGCCCTCACTCACTCCGCTCGTGCGGTCGATTTTTCGCTAGAGTTAGCAGATGGGACATTGGAGGCAGGATGAATACGGCGGCCAGGCAACCCAAAGTCAAACGGGGTGATGTCGTCAGGATCATTGGTGTCCCACCGCAGATCAAGGGAATGCCACGCGAGACACGCTCACTCTTCAGGCGATGCCTAGACCACACATTTGTGGTCGCAGGCGTCAGTAAAGAAGGCCTCATCGAACTCGACGTCTCCAAGGTTAAGCGGCTCAATACGATTTGGATCGAACCGGAGTGCGTTCGGATATTTCGCCATCGTACGAGAGGTTAGGGTCCCAAGTGCCCGAATGACGCCCTAGTGACGCGCATTCCACAGCTATTAGCTGGACGAGCGGCGAATTCGCCCGCTACAGTTGCATGGCGATGAACACGGGCACGGCGATTCTGGAGGCATTTTATCAGGCGGCAGGGCAATTCGTGCGAGCCGATAATTTGCGGCGGCAGCTAAAGCTCTCCGCCTCCGCAGTGATGGCCGAGATCGCCGAACTGGAGAAACTCGGTTACACCATCGAGTCGCACCCGCATTTCGGGTATCGGCTGCTGGGCACGCCGGATCGCTTGACCGCGGATGACGTCAAGGCCCGGCTGAAGACGAAACGGATCGGCTCGGAAATACTGGTGTTCGAAGAGACCGCGTCGACGAACGACGTGGTCGAGCATCTGGCGAAATCCGGCGCGCGGGAAGGATTGGTGGTGTTTGCCGAATCACAAACGCGAGGACGAGGTCGACGCGGTCGCGAGTGGGTATCGCCGCGTGGAAAGGGGCTTTGGTTTTCCGTGTTGTTGCGACCATCACTGCCGCCGACGGCCGCCAGCCGCATCACCGTCGCGGCGAGCGTGGCCGTGGCGCGCGCGATTCGGGAAACGTGCCGCGTGGAGGCGCGCATCAAATGGCCCAACGACGTAATCGTCAACGGCAGGAAGCTGGCGGGCATTTTGACCGAACTGCGGGCCGAGACCGACGAGATTCTGCTGGCAATCCTCGGCATTGGCATCGATGTGAATTGTGAGCAGGAAGATTTTCCGAACGACCTGGCGCGCGTGGCTACGTCGCTCAAGATGGAGACCGGCAGCGCCCAGGACCGCGTATCACTGGCCGTGCAGGTGCTGGCAGCATTGGATGAATGTTATGAGTTGGCCCTGGCGGATTTCGAAGCGGTCATGGACGAATGGGCAAAGTTGTGCACGACGCTCGGCCAGCAAATTGTGGTGACCATGGGCCAGCGTCGCGTCGAAGGTTTCGCGCAGGCGCTGGACAGTGACGGCGCGCTGCTCGTACGCGGTGACAGCGGGCAACTGGAACGAATCCTCGGCGGCGATATGGCGGTGGAACGCGCATGAAAAGCGAGCGTCCGTTTCTGTTGGTTAATATCAACAACACGAACACGAGTTTCGCGCTGGCGAATTCCCGGCGGATCCTGCGCCTCGTGAAAGTGCCGACAGCGTCGGTGCGCGAGGTCCCGTTCGCGCGTGCCGACATCGTCGGAATCGTGCTGTCGTCGGTCGTGCCGACGGTGGCGAAGCGCGTGCGCCGCCTGTTGCCGATGCCGCCGTTGGTGGTGAGCGCGGACATCGATCTCGGCGTCGGCGTGCGTTATCCCAACAAGAAACAGATTGGCGCCGACCGCCTCGCCAACGCCGTCGGTGTCACCGAACTGTACGGAGCGCCTGCCATCGTGGTCGACTTTGGCACGGCGGTCACTTTTGACATTGTCAACGCTCGCAGCGAGTACGTGGGCGGCGTAATCGCCCCGGGCCTGGCATCGGTCACAGATTACCTGTACCAGCGCACCGCCTTGCTGCCCCGCATCACTCTCGCCGAACCGAAATCCGTCGTCGGCAAGAGCACGGTCGACGCGATGCGGGTGGGCGCGGTCGTTGGCTATCGCGGGCTGGTGAAGGAGATTCTCCACGCCCTGAAACGCGAGCGCGGTATGCGACGAGCGGTGGTCGTGGCCACCGGCGGTTACGGCGACCTCATGGCGAAGAAGATTCCTGAAATCGAGCATGTAAATCCGTTGTTGACCCTGGAAGGTCTGCGGTTTATCTACCTGCGCAACCGTCCCGCGCGGAATCGGGCTCCGGGTCATCACCATGAACCGAATTGATGCGAAATTTCGCGCGTTGCGCGCCGCCGGGCACAAGGGCTTCGTCGCATACATCTGCGCGGGTGATCCGAATTTGCGGGGGACGGCGCAACTGGCGCGCGCCTTCGAGCGCGTCGGCGTGGACGTACTGGAATTGGGCGTGCCGTTCAGCGATCCGCTTGCCGACGGTGTGGTGAACCAATTGGCCGCCGGGCGGGCATTACGCAGCGGGACGACGTTGAGCGGGGTATTGAAAACGGTGGCGTCGTTGCGGCGCGGGGGTCTTCAGGTCCCGATTGTTTTTTACGCGTACTACAACGTATTGCACCATTACGGGTTGAAGAAGTTCGTGCGCGATGCCGCCGCCACGGGCGTGGACGGCGTGTTGGCGCTGGACCTGCCACCCGAGGAGGCGGACGTATTCGAGAAGTTCATGAAGCGAGCGGGACTGCATCCGATTTATCTAGTCGCGCCGACGACACCGGGCGAGCGCATCCGCAAGATTGCCCGACACGCAAGCGGGTTTATCTACTACGTGTCGCGCGAGGGTGTGACCGGCATGCAGAAGTCACTGGCTCCCGCGGTGAGAGCGCACGTCGCGACCATTCGCCAGCACTCGAAGTTGCCCGTCGCGATTGGTTTTGGCATTTCGACTCCCGCACAGGCGCGGGCGGCGGCACGGGCGGCGGATGCCGTGGTGGTCGGCAGCGCGATTGTGAACCAGATTGCCAAACACAGCCACGATCGGCGGATGACGGAGCACGTGGCGCGGTTTGTCGGTGCGATGGTGCCCGGCGTCAAGAGAAGGAATACGCAATGAATTGGGCGATCATCATGGCCGGCGGATACGGGGAGCGGTTCTGGCCGAAGAGCCGGCGCAAGCAACCGAAGCAGTTGCTGCCGATCGTCGGCGACAAGACGATGATCCAGCAGACAGTTGAACGGGTGCGCCCCCTGGTGGGCGACGCGCGGATTGTGGTGGTGACCAATCACGAGCAGGCGGCGTTGGTGCGCCGGCAGCTTCCGCGGGTCAAGCACGTCATCGGCGAGCCGGTCGGGCGAAACACCGCGCCGTGCATCGGATTGGCAGCGGCGATCATCGGCGCGCAGGATCCCGACGCCGTGATGGCAGTCCTGCCGGCAGACTCCTACATTTGTGATACAGAAAGTTATCGGCGTGTCGTCGGCGACGTGTTGAAGGTGGCGGCGGCGCAGGAAGTTCTGCTGACCATCGGGATCAAACCAACGTCACCGCACACGGGTTATGGATACATCCACGTTGGCGAAGAGCTTTCGACGAACCTGGCGACGAAGTTCTGGAAGGCGCGCCGTTTTGTCGAGAAGCCGGACCGCAAGACCGCGGAGGAGTTTCTCGCCAGTGGCGACTATCGTTGGAACGCCGGGATGTTCGTCTGGTCGGCCCGCGCGATAGCGGAGGCGTACCGCAAGTATCAGCCCGCATTGTGGGAGGCGTGTGTGCGGATTCAGGCAACGGCGGGCACGAAGTCCTTCACGCGCGTTCTGGCCCGTGAGTATCCGAAGATGGAGAAGATTTCGGTCGATTACGCCATCATGGAGAAGGCGGACAATGTCGTGGTCGCCAACGGTGATTTTGACTGGGACGACGTCGGCGATTGGCCGGCGATTGGCCGTCATTACGAGAAAGACGGCAGCGGGAACGTCATCCGGGGCGAATTTGTCGGGCTGGATGCGTTTGACTGCATCGTCGTCGGCGATAGCAAACACCTGGTCGCAGCGGTTGGCGTGCGGGATTTGGTGATTGTGCGCACGCCTGACGCCACACTCGTTTGCCACAAGAATGACGCGCAAAAGGTGCGCGAGGTTGTCAAGAAACTCGCGGCGGACAAGAAGTACAAGCGATTGTTGTGACGCCATGCGCATTCTCGGCGTCGATTATGGTCACAAGCGCATCGGGCTGGCGCTCAGCGACGAGAGTGGCACGATTGCGCAACCCCTCGACTACGTCGATGGCGGTGCGATCGCCAAAGTCGGTCGCGAGTTGGCGCGCCTCTGCGTCGAACGCAAGATCGGCAAGATCGTGGTGGGAGTGCCGTTGCGGCTGGATGGAACGCCGAGCGAGCAGACCCAGCGGACGCTGGCGTTCATTGCCGAATTGCGGCGGGTGACGACGATTCCGGTGGCGCAATGGGACGAGCGTCTGACGAGCGTGCAGGCCGAGCGGGCGTTGCTGGAAGGAAACGTGCGGCGCAGCGACCGCAAGCAGAAAATCGACAAACTGGCCGCGCAAATCATGTTGCAGAGTTACCTCGATGCCACGAACCCGCCTCCAGCCGAAGCGTAGGCATTTCAAGCTGACCATCGCCTACGACGGGTCGAATTACGCGGGCTGGCAATTGCAGCCGAACGGCCGCACGGTCCAGGAAATTGTCGAGGGCGCGTTGGCGAAGATCGCCGGTGGCGCGGTGCGCGTCCATGGTTCGGGCCGCACGGACGCGGGAGTCCACGCAAAAGCGCAGGTCGCCAACTGCTCCTTCCGTACGGCACTGCCGACGGCGACGCTGTCGCGAGCGTTGAATGCCAATCTTCCTGTGGACATTCGCGTGCAACGCGTGCAGGAAGTGGACGCGCGATTCCACGCACGATTCTCCGCGAAGGGGAAGGAATATCGTTACCAGATTGATTGTGGGATGGTTGCTGATCCTTTCTTGCGCGCCTACGCGTGGCACCACCCGAGGCCGTTGAACGTCCCGGCCATGCGCCGAGCGGCGCGACTGATGAAGGGACGTCACGATTTCGCGGCGTTATCCGCGAATCCCATGCGGCCGGTGGAAACAACCGTGCGGACGGTCTCGAAATTGTCGGTAACGAAACGCGGAAGTCTGTTGACGATTGCGGTGGCGGCGGATGGGTTCCTCTACAAGATGGTGCGGTCGATGGTGGGGGCTTTGGTGAAGGTCGGCGAAGGCCGGATGACGGTCGAACAATTGCAGAAGCTGGTGAACGCGAAGAAGCGCACCGCGTCGATCGAGACTGCGCCGGCCCATGGTCTGTTTCTCTGGCGGGTGTTTTATTGAAATGAATGTTGTCCTCGTCGAACCAGAGATACCCCCGAACACGGGCAACGTGGCGCGGCTGTGCGCGGCGACGCAGGCGACGTTGCATCTGGTTGGACCACTCGGCTTTCGTCTCGACGACAAGACGCTGAAGCGGGCGGGCATGGATTACTGGGAACATGTGACGTGGAAGTATTGGGAGTCGCTGGACGTGTTACGGAGCGAAGCGTCAAGAAATGCCAGGTTCTACTACGTCACCACGAAATCGAAGCGGCCGTACACGCAGCCGCGTTACCAGTGGGGCGATTATCTTATTTTCGGGCGCGAAACGGCGGGATTGCCGAAAGCGCTGCTCGACGCGAACGCCGACACCGCCATTACGATCCCGATGTTCAACCCGCAAGCGCGCAGTTTGAACCTGGCAACCGCCGTCGGCATCGTGTTGTACGAAGCCGTGCGGCAGGTGAAGGGATTCTGAGCCAGCTCGTCGTCGCGAGTGGCGGCGTGGGCATCGTCACTTGTTCTTATCCTGCAACGAGCCCTTTTGCAGGTTGTCAAGCAGGCTGCCGATGGCTTCGCCTGCGCCCTGAAGCGCCTGACCGGCCTGGTTGGTCACATTGGTGAGGTTCTTCTTCAAGTCATTCGCATTGATGCCAATGTCGGGAATGTGCACCTGGCCCAACACGGTGAAGAGCACGAGACGCGAGATGTCCGTGGAATCGGTGATGTTGTTGTAGGTGCGATCGAGGTTGAGCGTGATGTCACGCTCGGATGGCTTGGGGCGACTGTAATCCTTGATGGTGACGGTGCCGACGTGAATCCGCAGCTTGTCCACGGCGTACTTGGTGGAACTCTTACTGCCCGCCGGCGACACGACGCCTTTGAGTTTCTGGACATTGGAATCCGTCTTGTTTTTCACGATGACAAGTTGCTTGATGTTGATGAGCATGTCATTTACGTGCGGCACGCCGCCGAACATCGAGGGGAGACGGTAATCAACATAGAGTTCCGGCATATCCACGAACATTTTTTCCTGAAACTCCGGCGGGTTCATCAGCCTGAGGTCATGCACGTCCACCTTGCTGGAGAATAGTTCCAAATCGACCGAGCCGATGGTCAACGGAAAGCCGGTAACTTTCTTGGCGCCGTACTCGACGGATTTGCGCGCGATGACATTGCGCGTCAGGAACAGGATCGCAACCAGCACGGCCAAAGTGGCAATGATCCCCCAAAGCAGTTTCTTCATCATTCCCTTATTAGCCTAAGTCGCTGCGGCATTCAAGTGGGCAGGGAAGGACAACCCTATCTTACGACAGCATGAATGTCGCGCAACGTTTGCAGCAACGCCTTGACTTCGGGCAACGGCAATTGGTTGGCGGCATCGCTGCGCGCGCGATGGGGATTCGGGTGCGCTTCAAAGAAGACACCGTCGCAGCCGGCCGCGACAGCGGCACGCGCCAGAACGACCGCCATGCGACGATCCCCACCAGTGACCTTGCCCCCTTGTCCGCCTCCGGGCATTTGGACGCTGTGGGTGGCATCGAACACGACGGGCCAGCCAAACTCGCGCAGGATCGCCAGCGAACGCATGTCGGCGACGAGGTTGTTGTATCCAAACGACGAGCCGCGCTCGGTGAGCAGGATGTTGCGTCCGCCGACGGCAGTGATTTTGTCGATGACGTTCCGCATGTCCCAGGGCGCGAGGAACTGGCCCTTCTTCACATTGATACAGCGCTTCGTGCGCGCAGCGGCCTGGATCAAATCCGTCTGGCGGCAGAGGAACGCCGGGATTTGGAGCACATCGGCAACTTCGGCCGCAGGGTGGCAGTGCGTGATCTCGTGGACATCCGTCAATATCGGGAGCCCGAACTGTCTCTTGACCTTTGCCAGGACGGCAAGCCCGCGCTTCAGGCCGGGGCCGCGAAAGCTATCGCGCGCGGTGCGATTGGCTTTGTCGTAGCTGGCCTTGAAGATGAGCGGGAGATCGAGGTCGTCGCAGATTTCGGCCAATGTCCCGGCGATCTGCAGAGTCATCTTCTCGTTCTCGATGACGCATGGTCCAGCGATGATAAAGAGCGGCTTGCGTTTGCCGCCGAGAGTGAGTTTGCCAGCGCGAACAGTGTTCATGACACCTCTTGCTTCAGGGCGGCTTCGATAAAGCCGCGGAACAGTGGATGAGGCTGGTTGGGTTTCGAGAGAAACTCGGGATGAAACTGGCAGGCGATGAACCAGGGATGGTCGCGCAGTTCGACGAGCTCGACGAGGTCCAGCTTCGCGTAACGCCCCGCGACGATGAGACCCGACTTCATAAGCTGGTCGCGGTACGCGTTGTTGAATTCGTAGCGATGCCGGTGCCTCTCGGAGACTTCCTCAGCGCCGTACAGGTCACGCGACTTCGTGCCATCGATGAGTTTGCACGGTTGCGCACCGAGCCGCATCGTGCCTCCTTTGGTTTGGACACCTTGTTGCTCTTCCAGCAGGCAAATAACCGGGTGGGGCGACTTCGCATCGAATTCGGTGGAATTGGCGTCTTTCAATCCACAAACGTTGCGGGCGAATTCAATGACGGCGACTTGCATGCCAAGACACAGGCCGAGGTAGGGAATCTTGTGTTCCCGTGCGTACTGCGCCGCGAGAATCTTACCTTCGATGCCGCGATTGCCAAAGCCGCCGGGCACGAGGATCCCGGCCACGCCCTTCAGGTGCTTTTCCGCCCCATCCTTCTCGATGTGTTCGGCATCGACCCGGAGAACCTCGATGGCGCAGTCGTGGGCGGCCCCGGCGTGCTTGAGCGCCTCGTACATGCTCTTGTAGGCGTCAATAAGCTGGATGTATTTGCCGACAACGGCGATGTGCACCTTGCGCGACGGGTTGATCATCCGGTGCAGCATGTGTTCCCAGTCCGTCAACGGTCTGGCCGGCGCATCGAGGCCGAGGTAGCGGCAAACGAGTTCGTCGACATTCTCGGTGCGTAGATCCAGCGGGACTTCATAAATCGAGTGGGCGACGTCCAATTCTTCGATCACGCATTCGACGGGAACATTGCAGAACATCGAGATTTTCTGGCGGACTTCCTTGCCGAGAGCCCGTTCGCCGCGACAGATCAGAATCTGCGGCACGATGCCGATCTCGCGAAGTTTCGCGACGCTCTGCTGGGTCGGTTTCGTCTTGACCTCGCCGGCCACACGGATGAACGGCACAAGGGTGACGTGAATGAACAGCGAGTTTTGCGGTCCGGCTTCGAGGGCGAACTGTCGGATCGCTTCGAGAAACGGCAGTCCTTCGATGTCGCCAATCGTCCCGCCGATTTCGATAATAACGACGTCCGCGCCACTCTTCTTGCCGACTTCGCGGATGCGCTCCTTGATCTCGTTGGTCACATGCGGGATCACCTGGACGGTCTTGCCGAGGTAGTCGCCGCGTCGCTCCTTTTCGATGATGCGGGCATACACCTGGCCGCTGGTGAGATTGTTGAGCCGGGAGAGTTTGGCGTGGGTGAACCGCTCGTAGTGTCCGAGATCGAGATCGGTTTCCGCACCGTCGTCGGTCACATACACCTCGCCGTGCTGGAACGGATTCATCGTGCCGGGGTCGACGTTCAGGTACGGGTCGAACTTGGCGAGGGTAACCTTCAGGCCGCGGTTTTCGAGCAGCGTGCCCAGCGAAGCCGCCGAGAGCCCTTTGCCGAGCGAGCTGATCACGCCACCGGTAACGAAGATGTATTTCATGGCTGACTCTTCAAAATCTCTTCCACCAGTTCGACATCTTCGGGCCGGTCCACGCCGATCGAATCGTGGGGAGTGATCCAGACCTTGATCGAAAAGCCGTTTTCCAGCGCCCGCAACTGTTCCAGCTTCTCGGTCTTTTCGAGTTCAGTTTGCGGCAGTTGCACAAACTTGAATAGAAACTCGCGCCGAAACGCGTAAATCCCCAGGTGCTTGTAGAATTTCGCGAGCTTCAACCACTCCCCCGCATCGCCGGTGTTTGCATCACGGGCGAACGGCACGCGACTGCGGGAGAAATACAGGGCCGCCCCGTTTTGGGCGAGCGCGACTTTGACGACGTTGGGATTATCGAGGTTGGCAGCCGATTCGAGTTTGCGTACCAGCGTGCCCATGACGCACTTCGGGTCCGACTGCATGCCTTGGACCAGTTGGTCGATCATCTCGGGCCGCAACAGCGGTTCGTCACCCTGGATGTTCAGTACCAACTCGCAGTCGTAGCTGCGGGCGACCTCGGCGACGCGATCCGTGCCAGTGGCGCAATCGGGTGAGGTAAGCATGGCATCGCCGCCAAAGGACTCGACAGCTTCGAGAATGCGGGTGTCTTCCGTGGCGACGATGACCTTGTCGAGTCGCTCGGCTTTGGCCGCCTGCTCGTAGACGCGTTGCACGAGCGACTTGCCGGCGATCATCGCCAACGGTTTCCCCGGAAACCGTTGCGCACCGTAGCGCGCGGGAATGACCCCCAACGTGCGTATCTTCATGCCGTGCCACCTCGATCCATCAGGCGCAGTGTAACAGAACGGCGGTGGGTGACAAGTGCCTCGACAGCGGCTGTCGGGGTCGTGGCCAGATTTTTCCGTGGTGCTCACCGGCGCGGGAAATCAGGGTGGGATTGGGCTTGTTTCTGGTCGGGGTTCGCGATAAAATAAACGGAAATTCGTATGAAGTGTGAAACGGGAAAACGGAACGCGTGGCTGGGGCTTCTGATCGCACTTGCAGTTGTGCCTTGTGTGGAAGCGGTGATTTTGGAAGGGACCGGCGATCCCTCGTACAACACGAATGCTCCGACCGGTTCCCTGACCAACAGCGGCTGGCAGTATGAAGGCCAGTGGAACACCGAGGACGGACTGTTTCTGGGCACGCCCATCGCGCCGACATTTTTTCTGGCGGCGCAGCACGTCGGCGGTACGGCTAACTTGGCTAACGACCAATTTACATTCCAGGGATTTACCTACACGCTAGTGACAAACTTTGACGATCCGACCACCGATCTGCGGGTGTGGCAGGTGGCCGAGACGTTTCCGTATTATGCGCCTCTTTATACTGGAGGCTCCGAATCGGGCCAGACATGCGTCGTCATGGGCCGGGGCTACGAGCGCGGCCCGGTCATTATCAGCGGTAACACTACGAACGGCTGGCAGTGGGAAGGCGGTACCACCGGAGTCGAGCGCTGGGGGCAGAACATCGTCTTGGGCGTTACGAACGCCCCGCCCGGGGATGGGGAACAACACCCCGGTGAGCAGCGGTTGTATGCCGCCTTCCAGGCGAGTGTAAACAGCAATGAATGCGTTCTTACGGCTTACGATTCCAGCGGAGGAATGTTCATCGAAAACGGCACCACCTGGCAGTTGGCCGGTATCAACTATGAGCTTGACGCTTTCCTCGTCAGTACCAATGCCGATGGCTCCAATTCGTTCGATGCTGCGTTGATGGATTATCATGATTTGTATTACTGGAGCGGCGCGGACTGGGTGTATTTCACGGGACATTATGCGCAACAGTTCTACTGCACACGGGTTTCGGCGCGTATTTCGTGGATCAACAGCGTCATCAACTACAAACTCGGCAACGATTTGGGGATCGCAGGCATACAAGTTGTCGGAAGCGACGCGCAGATCAGTCTCATCACGGGCACCAACCGTTCTTACCGGGTCGATTACACCACCGACCTTGTCAACGCCGTCTGGACAACGCTCACCAATAACATTCCGGGCACTAACGGCACCGTCACGGTAGTTGATCCGGGCGCCACCACCAATCAGCCGGCTCGATTCTATCGCGCGATGGTACTACCGCAATGGCAGTGATCAGTGGCTCAGCGGGACAGTAGCCCCATATCGGGAGGCACCAAACCGAGCGCGGTGTTGGCGCCCCGGTCGCCGGGGAAGAGATGGGTCCGTTTCCTCCACGTAACACCGGTGCGCACGGCTTAGCGCCCCTGCACCTCACGGTGGCGAAAGCACGTAACCAGGTGGTCGTTGACCATGCCCGCCGCTTGCATGAAGGCGTAGCAAATGGTCGAGCCGACGAAGTTGAAGCCGCGATGCTTGAGGTCCTTGCTCATCGCATCCGATTCCTTGGATGTGGCGGGGATATCTTTCATCGACCGGAGACGGTTGATGCGCGGAATGCCGCCGACGAATTGCCAGATGTAACGGTCGAACGAGCCGAACTCATCGCGGACCTGGAGGAACGCCCGGGCATTGACGACGGCGGAGCGGACTTTGAGCCGATTGCGGACAATGCCGGGGTTCTGTAGGAGTTGGGCGAGGCGTTTGTCGGTGTACCGCGCCACTTTCTCGGGATCGAAATTGTCGAAAGCCCTGCGGTAGTTCTCGCGTTTCAACAAGACCGTCCGCCAACTTAATCCCGCCTGGGCGGCGTCGAGCACGAGGAACTCAAAAAGCCTGCGGTCGTCATGCAGCGGCACGCCCCATTCCGTGTCGTGATACTCGGTCATCAGCGGATGATCGAGACACCAGTTGCAACGAATCGAATTGTCAGCCGTTGCCATGACAAGTGATTGGGGAAGGGTAGAGGTTCGCTTTGCGGAACGCAAGAATGACTGTCGCACATGTTACGTTCGATCTGGGATGAATGGCGACGGAGGTAGCAGAATCGAACGGGGAGGGATACCGCGCTGGTTTTGTGGGTCGCAGCGAGAGAAAGGCCTTGCGAGTTGACGGGGCGCATTTTAGCTTCCTATTCCACTGACGCCATGAATGCTTCATCCCGTTCGAGTCGTTTCCAATGGCATATAATCGTTCTTTTATGCGCCTTGTCTGGTCAAGTGCTGCGGGCGCAGAGTGACGTGGCAGCCGAAGCGAAGAGCCCGGCTCCGATCGCCACGACCATGTCGCCTTCGCTCAGCACCGAGCAAGGTTACAACGTCCGTGCGTTTGGGGCAGTAGGCGATGGAAAGAATCTGGATAGTCCCGCGATCAATCGCGCCATCGAAGCGTGTGCGCAGGTCGGTGGCGGGACGGTGTCTGTGCCGCCAGGGACGTACTTGTGCGGCTCGATTCGGATGAAGAGCAATATTCACCTGCGCATCGACGCGGGCGCGACAATTCTGGGCGCACCGCAGAATATGAACGCGTACGATCCGGCCGAGCCGTTCGCAGGGACGGCGTATCAAGACGGTGGTCACACCTATTTTCACAACAGCCTTATTTGGGGTGAGGACCTCACCAACGTCTGGATCACGGGGCTGGGCGTGATCAACGGCGGCGGTCTCACGCGAAGCGACAAGGAAGTTGGGAAGGGGCCGATTGGCTTGGGGGACAAAGCCATCGCGTTGCGGCGGTGCCGGAATGTGTTGATCCGCGACATCACGATTTTCCACGGCGGACATTTTGCGGTCATCGTCACGGGCTGCGACAACATGACGATCGACAATGTGACGATTGACACCAATCGCGACGGCCTCGACCTGGATTGCTGTCGCAACACCGTGGTGTCGAATTGTCGGATTAATTCGCCGACTGATGACGGCTTGTGCCCGAAGAGTTCGTACGGGTTGGGTGAGGCGCGCATCACGGAGAATATGACGATTGTGAATTGCCAGGTGTCCGGTTTCGAGGAAGGCACGCTGCTTGACGGCCGGATGTTGCCGAGCCACGGGCGGACCGGTCGGATCAAATTCGGCACCGAATCCAATGGCGGGTTTCGCAACATCACCGTGGCCAATTGCACGTTCCGCCAGTGCTGCGGTCTGGCCCTGGAAGAAGTCGATGGGGGAATCCTC
Organism: Verrucomicrobiia bacterium; assembly: GCA_049515295.1. Taxonomy (GTDB): domain Bacteria; phylum Verrucomicrobiota; class Verrucomicrobiia; order Palsa-1439; family Palsa-1439; genus Palsa-1439. Next base: position 23,419 of record JBEKUF010000010.1, read on the forward strand.
GAGAATATCACCATCGACAACATCACGATGATGGACGTGGCGGACTACCCGATTTTCATTCGGTTGGGCCGGCGCAATCGCGGGCCGGCCGGGACCAAAGTCGGCACACTGCGCAATGTACTCATCTCGAACGTAATCGCGACGGGCATTGATGCGAAGAGCGGGGTGCAGATCATGGGATTGCCCGGGTACGATATCGAAGGGGTGCGATTGCAGAACATTCGGTTGCAATTCAACGGCGGTGGCACGAAAGAGGACGCGAAACGCGTCCCGCCGGAACTGGAGACCGGTTATCCCGAACCGAGGCGCTTTGGTGTCATGCCGTCGTACGGACTGTTTGCGCGGCATGTCCGCGACCTGGAGATCGCCGACTTCCGCGCGGGCTTCGAGAAGGAGGACTTGCGACCCTCAGCAGTGTTCAACGACGTGGATGGTTTGGAAATTGACAATTACAAAGCGCTGGTCGCGAAAGGGGTGCCCGCCGCGCGATTCGACGGAGTGGACGGTCTGGTTGTTCGCAATTCGCCGGTCCTCGTCGGCTTGAGAGCGCATCGTCGACAGAGACCCGTTGCTCCGGCTGCTGAGGAAAATGGCGAATAGGTTCTGCTGTCAGCTGGTCGTCTTCAGCGTCCCCGGGGCAGACCAACGGACCACGATTTTTTCTCGACAAGCCGCGTGTTTCCAGCTAAATACGGCGGCTATAAGGAGGTGGAAATCCCACCATGGCAAAGAAGGCGTTGGGCAGGGGACTGGATGCACTGATCAACGGCGGGGTTGTTCGCAGCGTTGCGGTTGAGCCGCCTCATGTCGAAGTCGCGATCGCGCCTCCCGCAGCCGCCACGACCGTGGCACAGCCGTTGGGAGTACTGCCGCCCACCGGACCCGGTAGTGGCATCCGCCACATCGGCATCGACACCATCGAACGCAGTCCATTTCAGCCGCGCACCGAATTTGATCCGGAACAACTCCGCGAGTTGGCAGATTCCATCAAGCAACGCGGCGTGATCCAACCGTTGCTGGTACGACCCATCCAAACGGCAGTGACACAAGCGGAGAACGCGCGCCGGTACGAGCTGATCGCGGGGGAACGCCGCTGGCGGGCGGCGCGCGAAGCCGGGCTGACCACCATTCCCGCCATCGTTCGCGAGGCCAGCGACGAGGAAGCGCTGGAGATCGCGCTCATCGAGAACCTGCAGCGGGAGGACCTCAATCCGATCGAAGAAGCGCGGGCCTACGACCAGTTGGCCACGCAGTTCAAGCTCACCCAGGAGCAGATCGCCGAGAAAGTGGGCCGCAGCCGCGCGGCGGTGGCCAATTCGACGCGCCTGCTCGGGTTGCCTGTGGAAGTGCAATCGTGGGTTGCCGATGACCGACTCAGCGTTGGCCACGCGAAGGCGATTCTGGGTCTGCCCAGTTCCACGGAACAGCGACTTGTCGCGGAACGGGTACTCAAGCGCAGCCTTACCGTCCGCGAGACAGAGCAACTCGTCGAGCAACTCAAGGGTGAGGGCAAGGTGCGTTCGCGGGTCCTGACGGCGACGGTGAAATCGGCGCACGTGCTGGCCCTGGAAGAGCGGCTGCAACAGAAGCTTGGCACGCACGTCAATATCCATCACGGCAAGAAGAAGGGCCGCATCGAGATCGAGTATTACGGCAACGACGATCTGGCGCGGGTGCTCGACATCCTCGGCATTGACAACCTCTAGCGGGTTGGGCAACTGTAGCGGCGCTCGATGAGCGCCGACATGGACGAACGCGACCGACAACGCCGCGCCAAACGCTACGAAGCGATTCACAACGGAAGCTTCGTGGGGGAGGCGGTGTATACCATCCTGCTGCTGCTGGCGTTTCTCTGCTGGGAAGGCTCGGATTCGCTGGCTGATTTTGCCCGATCCCAATCGCACAACCCATGGATTTATGTGGCGATTTACGGGGCAGTCGTGGTGATTGCCACGAAAGCGCTATTCCTGCCGTTGAATTTCTTTGGGGATTTTTACCTCGAACACCGGTTTGGCCTGTCGAATGAGACGTTTGGCGCGTGGGCGCTCGATGAATTGAAGTCGCTGGGGCTGAATCTGCTGCTCGGCGTGGCCATCCTGGACGTCTTGTACTTTTTCTTGCGACACGCAGGGGGATGGTGGTGGGTCGGCGCGGGATGTTTCTTTCTGCTGTTCGGGGTGGCGATGTCGGCGTTATTTCCCGTACTCATTCTGCCGCTGTTCTATAAGTTGCAACCGCTGGAGAATGAATCCCTGCGGCTGAAACTCACCGCGTTGGCCCACCGTGTCGGCGCGAAAGTGCTCGGAGTGTATCGAATGGACATGAGCGAAAAGACGAAGAAAGCCAACGCCGCCTTCGCCGGACTCGGCCGCACCAAGCGCATCATCCTCGGTGACACGTTGCTGGACAAATTTGCGGAGGACGAGATCGAGGTGGTCATGGCGCATGAGATGGCGCACTACAAGCACGGTGACATCACGAAGATGATCGCGTGGGGAGCGATGACGACGTTCATCGGGCTGAAAGTGGCCGACATCGGGTTGAACTGGGGCCTGAAACACGTGTTCCAATACAACCACCTGTGGGACATCGAGGCGTTCCCCCTGCTGGCCCTGTGCCTGTTTGTGTTTGGGCTGGTAGTGACGCCGCTCAATAACGCCTTCTCGCGGTCGCGCGAATGGAAGGCCGACGCCACAGCGCTGGAGCTCACCGCGAATCGCGACGCGTTCATCCGCGCCATGCGCAAGCTCGCCGAGCAAAACCTCGCCGACCTGTCGCCACACCCCACGGTGGAGTTTCTGTTGCACGATCACCCGTCGCTGGCACGCCGCATTGCCTGGGCCGAACGATGGCAAGGAACCTGATCACCGGGGTCATGCTGCTGCTGGCGGCCGGCTGCGGCGGATCGTCGGCCCCGCAGCCCATCCCGTGGCAACAGTGCAACGGCGAACGCGCCTACGAACACGTGGCCAAACTCGTCGCCTATGGTCCGCGCCCCAGCGGGAGTGAGGCGCTGGGACGGGCCGCGTCGTATATCACCACGCAGTTGCAGGACTACGGATTGACGGCTGACGAGCAGGTGTTCGTCGCGCCAACGCCGTACGGCACGAAACAGTTTCGCAACGTCATCGCCAAGACGCGGGTGCAACAGGGCGGATCGAATCGCGTAATTATCATCGCGTCACACTACGACACAAAGCTCTTCACCAACGTCACCTTCGTCGGCGCGAATGACGGCGGGTCGAGCACCGGCACGCTGTTGGAGATCGCCCGCGTGGCCGCTGATCAGCCGAACCTGTGGTTTGTGTTCTTCGACGGGGAAGAGGCGATGGTGCAGTACAGCGACACGGACGGGTTGTGGGGGAGCAAGTTTTTTGTCGACAATCTCAAGAGCAAGGACCGTGTGAAGGACATCAAAGCGATGATCCTGCTCGACATGGTCGGCGACAAAAATCTGAAGGTCACGGTCGTAGGCACCCTCGGACAGCAAGTGTTCGACGCCGCGCGGGCGGCGGGATTTCGGGACTATTTCAGCTACGGAGCCAATGCGCTTCTGGACGATCACGTACCGTTCGAACGGGCGGGTATCCCGGCCGTGGATCTCATCGATGCCGATCTCATCAAGTTCAACTACGGCAATCCGCCGGGTCCGCGGGAATACTGGCATACGGAGAGGGATACGCTCGACAAGATCGCGCCGCACAGCCTGGAGATTGTCGGTCAGACGACCTTACGGCTCATCGAACTGCTTGAGAATCAACCGGCTGGCCATTGATTCGGCCCACGGCTTGCTTTACCTTTAGCCATGATCGCAGTGAGCATGACTGCTCGCCTGGACTCGACGGGTCGATGAGAGTACTGCCGTATGGAAGACAAGCTCCAAGTACTTGAGAACGTGCCAGTTCTGGCCAGCCTCGGCAAAGAGCTGATGAAGGGCTTGGCGGAGCGCGCGGAATTTGTCGCGGTCAAGAAGGGCGACCTGGTCGTGCGCGAAAATGACGCGGGCGACGCCCTGTACGTGGTCGTTTCCGGCCGATTGCAGGCCTACACGAGCTTGAAGAGCGGGCGAGACCGAGTGTTTGCCACCTACTGCGATGGCGAGTGTTTTGGCGAAATGCCGCTGCTCAGCGGCGAGACACATTGGGCCAACGTCCGCGCGCTCAACGATTCTGTGCTGCTGAAAATTCCCCGCGAGGATTTTGACGCCCTGGTCAACCGCGACCCACGTGTGGCAGTCAGTTTCACCCAACGGATGGGCCATCGGATCAAGGAACTTCGCGAGGAGAAACACCGCGCGAAATGGAGTACGATCATCTCGTTGTACAGCTCGATTTCCGGGGCGGGCAAGACGACGCTGGCGCACAATCTGGTGGCCAGCCTCGCGCACGAGACGGGAGAGCCGGTGTTGTTACTCGACTTCAGCGGCAAACAACGCGGCATACCGCTGTTGAAGTGCGAGCGGCTCGATTTTCGCAGCGGACTGGGGTTGCAGGACATGGTGGTGCATTCCCCGACGGGATATGACCGTCTGAATCTGGATCTGGTGGGCGACGAACGGGAGATCCCGTTGATCGCCCCGATCTTCGGCCATCTTGTGAAGCACTACGACTACGTCATCTGCGATCTTCCGAACGAGGTGTCGGCATCGGTGTTCGCGTGCCTGGTGCAGTCGGACAAGGTTTTCGTCATCTCCAGGAATGATGACGACCACTTATACCGGACACGGCTGTTGGTGGAGGATTTCCACTCGCATGCGGCGGCACGTGAGCCGGAGATGCGGGTGGTTCTCACCGCCGTCGGCGAAGCCAGCGCGCCGTATGTCGAGGAAGCCGAACGCAAGGTCGGCCGGCCGATTTCGTACCTGTTGCGATGGATACCGGAAAGCGAGGTCGTGCACGCCGTGGACGGCACACCGTATGTGATCCGCCAGCCGATGGAACCGTACAGTCTGGTGGTGCGCCGAATGGCCCGCGAGTTGGGGAACGTACTGGTCGGTCTGGCGCTGGGCACGGGCGGGGCGCGCGGTTTGGCGCACATCGGCGTCATCCGCGTGCTGGAACGCGAAGGGATCGGCATCGACGTGGTCGCGGGCAGTTCGATGGGCTCGCTGATTGCGGCGGCGTGGGCGGTGGGCAAATCCGCCGACGAGATGGAAGAGATCGCCAAACAGATCCGCAACAAGCGGACGTTTCTGAAGCTGCTCGATCCGATGTTTCCCGGTGCGGGCGTCTTTCGCGGGATCAAGGTGTACAACTTTCTGCATTCGATCGTCAATGGGCTGACATTCGCGGATACGCTCATACCCCTGAAGATCGTTGCCAGCGACCTGAACACACTGGAGGAGGTTGTTTACGAAGACGGCAAGCTCATCGACGCGATCCGCGCGAGCATCACGATTCCCGGCATCTTCCGGCCGGTGGTCAACAATGGACACACCCTGATCGATGGCGGCATTACCGATCCCGTGCCCGTGCAGGTGTTGGCGTGGGCCGGCGTATCGAAGATCATCGCGGTCAACACAATTCCCAACGTGGACGAGATGAAACAGCGCGAACGCAGTCGCCATGAGATGTCGAGCGTGTCACGGAAGGAGCGAAAAGGGGCCTTACACGAAACCGGGCCGCTGGTGGAAACGCCGACCAGCATCATCAACATCTACATGCGCTCGATGCACGCCATGCAATCGCGGATGGCGGAGATGGCGTGTAATAACGCCGACGTGGTGATCCGTCCCTTGCTGGCCGGCAGCGTGTGGTACGACTTCTATCATCCGGAGCGTTACATTCGCTGCGGCGAAGAAGCGGCCCAAGCGGCATTGCCCCAATTGAAAGAACTGGTGCGCGCATGAAATGGGACCGCCTGACGATTTCGGAGCAGCGCCGGATCCAGAACGACAAGCTCCATCGTTTCCTGACGGACGTCATCGCCCCGTTCAGCCCGTACTACCGGAAGCTCTTCGCCGAGCACAAGATCGACCCGCGTCGCGTCCGGACGGTCGAAGACCTTCGCCAGTTGCCGTTCACCAGCAAGGCCGACCTGCTTCCGACGTCGGAGCAGCCGGAGAAATTCCGCGAGTTCATCATCACGCCGGAGCTTTCGGTGCTCAAACGCCGGCCGCGGGTGGTTGTCGAGGCGTTGTGGCGCGGACGGAGCGCGGTGGAACGCCGCTTCGAGCGCGAGTTTCGCCCGATCTTCCTCACCGCGACCACGGGGCGAAGTTCGATGCCTGTCGCCTTCGCCTACACCGACCACGATATGTGTAATCTCCGCACATCCGGCGCCCGGCTCATCCAAACGTTCGACGCGACGACGACGATGCGCGGCGTGAACATGTTTCCCTACGCGCCGCACCTGGCGTTCTGGCAGGTGGTGTTGGCGGGGCTGGAATACGGCATGTTGCTGGTCAGTTCGGGCGGCGGAAAAGTCATGGGCACGGACGGCAACATTGGTCTCATCGACAAGATCAAGCCCGAAGCGCTGATCGGCATACCGACGTTTGTGTATCATGTGATTCGCGAAGCGCATGCGCAAGGACGGAAGTGGCCGCAAGTGACCCACATCGTGCTCGGCGGCGAGAGGAGTCCGCAGGGCATCCGCCGCAAGATGGTCAAATTGCTGCAGGAAATGGGCGCGGGCGAGGTGCGCGCCTGCGGGACGTACGGGTTCACCGAAGCGCGGATGGCGTGGGGCGAATGCCCGACGCCGCCGGGCGAATACAGCGGGTATCACTTGTTCCCCGACCTCGGAATTTTCGAGGTGATCGATCCCGCGACGGGTGAGGTCCGGGGCGAGGGCGAGCCGGGCGAACTGGTGTACACCCCACTCGATGCGCGGGGGACGGTGGTGCTGCGGTATCGGACGGGAGATTACGTGGATGGCGGGGTGACGTGGGAACCATGCCCGTATTGCGGGCGCACCGTGCCGCGGATTGTCGGCAAGATTGGCCGGGCTTCCAATACGAAGGAACTTCAGTTCGGCAAACTGAAGGGCACGCTGGTGAATTTCGACAACTTGCAGCAGATTCTCGACGACACGACCGAGATCGGCGAGTGGCAGTTGGAAATTCGCAAGGCCAAAGACGATCCACACGACGTGGACGAATTGATCCTCCACCTGGCGCCAGCGAACGGCGCCAACATCGACCAGCTCAAGGAATCCATTCGCAAGCGGTTCCAAACCGAAATTGAGCTAACGCCGAATCGCATCGAGGTTCACCCCATCGAGGACATGCTCAAGCGCATCCGGCTGGAAAGCTCGCTCAAGGAAGTCCGTATTCTGGATGCCCGTCCGAAGGAGTGAGCGACTTGCTGTTTGCTTGAGCGGTTGGTACGATATGTACGGTGAAGCGCGTACTTGTTTTTGTCCTGCTCTTGCTCGTCGGTTACGCTGTGGTTCTTCCACTATGGCGGAGCTGGCGGGCTTCCAGTCTGGAGCAGAAAGGGATTGAAGCAGCCCGAGAGGAACGCTGGCCTGAGGCGGCGCGCTTGTTCGAGAAGGCGACCGCCTACGCGGATGATTTTGCTGGAGCGTGGTACAATCTCGGTTTGGCGCGTCTGCGCATGAACAACCTGGAGGGTGCGGCTGCCGCTTTCAAGAAAGAGTTGAGCATCAATTTCAATGAACCAAATGGCCTCGTCGCTCTTGGTCAGACCCAGTTACAGTTGGGAGATTATGCGGGCGCCGAGGATTCGGCTAACGGCGTGCTTCGGCTTCATCCGACCAGCGGACTCGCCTATTACGTACTTGGCGAAGTGTATTTCCAGACAAAGAGAATGACAAACGCGATCGACGCCTATCAACAGGTGCTTCGGTACGACGAACAGAACGCCGCCGGCGCGCATTACAATCTCGGTCGATGCTACGCGGCGATTGGCCAGTATCCGGACGCGCGGAAGGAACTTCAAGAAGCGGTTCGACTCAAGCCGTCGGTCTTGGAAAGTCGACTGCTCCTAGGCAGGGTGTTGGCGAGGTTGGGCGACTTTGCCGGTGCGGACGAACAACAACGGGCACTCCGCGCGATTGATCGGAGAGCGGCGGTGGAACTGTTGGAGTACATTCAGCGGACGGCCAGCGTTTCGAGCGCGAAAGAGAGCAGCGCCTCGAATGCCGCGTTCTCATCCTCGCTGAATCTTGGAGATTCGTCCGACCACAAGGCGGGAATCGAGCCATGAGGCATGGCAATCGAGGCAGCACGGCCGAAGACCCGGCCGCCGCGGTTGAATTGCATCGGGTACGCGCACGTGCTAGCGTGAGGGCATCATGAGAACGCAATTCACGATCCTGCTGTTGGGGGCTCTTGCCATGAACTCATACGCCGCGTTGTACACGGAAACGATCGACTACAAACAGGGCGATACGACCTGCGATGGGTACCTGGCTTACGACGATGCGGTGAAAGGGCCGCGGCCCGGCGTGCTGGTCGTGCACGACTGGATGGGTTGCGATAGTTACGCGAAGATGCGGGCCGACATGCTGGCGAGATTGGGTTACGTGGCGTTCGCCGCGGATATTTACGGCAAAGGCATTCGTCCAGCCAATCCACAAGAAGCGATGACGCAAGTGAAGACGTACAAAAGCGACCGGGCGTTGCTCCGCGCACGGGTCAACGCGGCGCTCGACGTGTTGAAGAAACAACCGCAGTGCGATATGAAACGGGTAGCCGCTATCGGCTATTGCTTTGGCGGCACCACGGTGCTCGAACTCGCCCGCAGTGGCGCCGATATCGGGGGGATCGTCACGTTCCACGGCGGACTCGACACGCCCACACGTGACGCGAACAACATCAAATGCAAAGTGTTGATTTGTCATGGCGCGGATGATCCGTACGTGCCGGCAACGGACGTGGCGGCGTTGCAGGACGAATTGCGCAAGGCGGGCGTGGATTGGCAGATGATTTATTACAGCGGCGCGGTGCATGCGTTTACGCGGCCCGATGCGGGCAGCGACAACTCGAAGGGCGCGGCCTACAATGAAAAGGCCGATAAACGGTCGTGGGAAGCGATGAAGGAGTTCTTTCGCGAGATATTCAAATGAGGTGGAAGCCGCCCGATAGGTCCGCATTGCGATGGGGCGACGGCACACTTTCATTGGATAGCTATCTGGTTGACAGCACGCGGGTAACGACCCGCGTTTAGGGTCTGGTTGCGGCAGGAAAGCTGCTACTACAACGGGCGGCGCGTCGTTGCGGGCAGGCGCGCATCATAAGTCTGGATGAAGGATGACGCGACTGGCCATCATTGACGGAATACGGACGCCGTTCTCGAAAGCGGGGACGGACTTGAAGACGCTTCCCGCACAGGATCTCGGGCGCATCGTGGTGAGCGAATTGTTGGAGCGCACCGGGGTCGATCCCCACAAAATTTCGCAGGTGATTTTTGGCTGCGTGGCGCAGCCGGCCGAGGCCGTCAACGTCGCGCGGGTCATCGCCTTGAACGCCGGAATTCCCCAGGAAATCCCCGCCTACACGGTGCACCGCAATTGCGCGAGCGGATTCGAATCGATCACCAGCGCCTACGAGAAGATGGTGGCCGGCCAGGGCGACGCGTTTGTGGTCGGGGGCACCGAGAGCATGTCGAACATTCCGTTGCTGTTTTCGACGGCGGCGGCGGACAAGTTCGCCGCGCTGGCGCGGGCGAAATCCTTCCCAAAGAGACTGGGCGCGATGCTCGCGTTTCGTCCGGGTGATTTCAAACCGCGCATCGGCGTGATGCTCGGGCTCACCGATGCCGTGTGCGGACTGAACATGGGACAGACGGCGGAAGTGCTGTACCGCGACTACGGCATCCCGCGCGGTCAGCAGGACGCGTTCGCGCTCGAATCGCATCAGAAGGTGGTGAGGGCGCGGGCGAAGCTGGCCGAAGAGATTTGCCCGGTGTATCTGCCGAACGGCAGGTTTGTGGACAAGGACAACGGCGTGCGCGAGAACAAGACCATGGAAGCGCTCGCCAAGCTGCGTCCCGTATTCGAGAAACACAATGGGACGGTCACGGCCGGCAATTCGTCGCAGATTACCGACGGCGCCGTGGCGTTGTTGGTGATGGAGGAGGAGAAAGCGCGGCGGCAGGATTTCACGCCACTCGGTTATTTGCGGGGTTACGCCTACGTCGGCGTCGATCCGAAACGCATGGGGCTGGGGCCGGCGTACGCGATTCCGAAAGTGTTGAAAGAAACGCGTGTCCGCTGGGATGACGTGCAACTGATTGAGATCAACGAGGCGTTTGCGGTGCAGGTACTGGCGGCGGAGTTGGTGTTGCGCAAGGAATTCGGCATGGAAATCAACCGCGACCTGCTCAACGTCAACGGCGGGGCGATCGCGTTGGGGCATCCGGTGGGGGCCAGCGGGGCGCGGCTAGTGCTCAGCTTGTTGAAAGAAATGAAGCGTCGCAACCTGAAGACGGGGATCGTATCGGCCTGTGTCGGCGGAGGGCAGGGCGGCGCGCTGATTCTGGAGCGGGCATGATGCAATCACCGCGGATTGACTATGACACCGAGGGCATTGCCTGGGTGGTGTTCGACGACCCGGATTCGAAGGTCAACGTTCTCGGCACCGAGCAGATGAAGCAACTCGATGCGGTCCTGGACGAGTTGTATAAGCACAAGCCGAAGGCGGCGGTTTTCATCAGCGCCAAACCGGGCATCTTCATCGCCGGCGCGGATATCAATGAGCTGCAACGAATCCGCGATGCAAGTCTTGGCGCGGACCTTTCCCGGGCGGGTCACAGAATCTTCGCCAAGATCGAGGGGCTGGGCGTGCCGACCGTGGCCGCCATTGACGGCGCGTGTTTGGGAGGCGGATGTGAACTCGCGCTGGCGTGCCGGTACCGCGTGGCGGCAGACAGTCCCAAGACACAGATCGGATTGCCCGAAACGCAACTGGGCATCATCCCCGGGTGGGGCGGCTCGCAACGTCTCCCGCGCCTGATCGGATTGGGGGCGGCGCTGGACATTATTTGCGCGGGCAAGAGTATTACTCCGGACAAGGCGCGGCGCATCGGTCTGGTGGATGCGGCGGTACCGAGCGTGGTGTTGCGGGAGACGGCGATACGGCTGGCGCTGGGCCAGCAGCGCGCGAAGCGAAAGTCCGTGTGGACACAAAACTGGTGGCCGATGCGGCGGTTCATTTGCCGGGTGGCGCGCAAGCGCGTGTTGTTGCGGACCGAAGGCCGGTATCCGGCTCCGTTGCGGGCGATTGACGCGATGGAAGAGGGCCTGGGCGGATCGCTCGCGGAAGGCCTGGAGATCGAGGCAAAGATTTTTGGCGAAGTGAGCGTCACGTTACAGTGCCGCAACCTCATTGGCATTTTTTTCCTGCGCGAGAAGTACGCGAAGCTGGTGTTCGACACCAAGGCGGTGGAACGGCCCGGGCCAATTTCGGCGAAGGTGATGACATCGCCGGTGGAAAAGGTGGGAGTGCTCGGCGCCGGGGTGATGGGCGCGGGCATCGCGCAATGGTGTAGCGCCCGCGGGTTGACGGTGCGGCTGAAGGACATCAAGCCGGAGTTCGTCGCGGCGGGCATCCAGCGCATTGCGGACGCGTATCGCGAGGGCGTCAAGCGACGGAAGATGACGGAGTTGGACGGGCAACATGGATTCGCCCGGGTGCATCCGACGACCGACTACACCGGGTTTGGCGATTGCGACCTCGTGGTCGAGGCGGTGCTGGAGAAGATCGAGGTCAAACGCCAGGCGTTCGGCGAGTTGGCGTCGGCGCTACGCAACGACTGCATTCTTGCGTCGAATACGTCGGCGATACCGATCGACGAACTGGCCGAGGCGAGCGGGCGGCCGAAACGGTTTGTGGGAATTCACTTTTTCAATCCGGTGCACAAGATGCCGCTGGTGGAAATCGTGCGCGGAACGGCGACGGCACCCGAGGTCGTCGCGGCGGCGGTGGAATTTGCCAAGCAACTGAAGAAGATTCCGGTGGTGGTGAAGGGCACGCCCGGATTCCTGGTGAATCGGCTGTTGATGCCCTACTTGAACGAGGCGGGCGTGTTGCTCGGCGAGGGCGAGACGATAGAGTCGATCGACGAAGCCATGCTGGAGTTTGGGATGCCGATGGGGCCGCTGCGACTGATTGATGAGGTTGGGATTGACGTCGCGTATGACGTGGCGGTCGAGTTGGGCGAGGCATTCAAGGAGCGGATGGCGGTCGCGCGGGTTCTCCGGCAGGTGCATGAGCGAGGGTTGAAAGGTCGGAAGGGCGGCGTGGGATTTTACGTCTACAAGAGGAAGAAAGAGGTGAAGGTCAATCGGAAGCTGGCCAGGGCCATCCGTCGGGATGTCGAGTCCAGGGATGGCAAGAAGGAGCCGCGGTCGGCGCGGGAGATCCAACGGCGGCTGCTGAACGTGATGATTCAAGAAGCCAAGCTGTGTCTCAGCGAAGGCGTCGTCGCGTCGGAAGACGATATTGACGTGGGCATGATTTTTGGCACCGGTTTTCCACCGTTCCGTGGCGGGCTGGTGAAGTACGCACGCGACGCGGGAATATGGTAAGATTGGGGTATGGCCTTCGCGTTTCAACACGACGAATCACTGACGGGCTTGGTGTTGGCGGCGTCCAGCGAACTGCTCGACCCGAATTTTCACCGCGCGCTGGTGTACATCGCCGAACATGGCCCGTCGGGCGCATTGGGGCTGGTGATGAACCGGCCGATCAACAAGACACTGGGCGAAGTCGCCCAGTCGCCCGAGTTACCCGACCTCTTGCGCGAGACGCCGGTGTTTCAAGGAGGACCGGTGAGGCCGACCGCCCTGGTGCTGGCACGATTCCAGCGGGGCAGGACGGATGAGGAACTGCGTTGCCAAATCGTTGCCGATCCATACGAACTGGTCGAGCCGCGCCGGCGTGGCTGGGTGCGCGCGTTTGCGGGATATGCCGGGTGGGGCGAGGGACAACTGGAGCAGGAATTGGGCGAGCGCTCGTGGGTAGTGTGTCGTCCGCACACGGCGCTGTTGGAGCAACCGGTTCCGCCGGCGATCTGGGAGGCGTTTGTGGGGAAGGACCAGCGGTGGCGGAAGCTGGTAGCGCTGTTACCGAAGTGCACGAGCCTGAACTAGCCGGTAACACACGATCCGCGTTTTGCATGGATCAACGAAGGCTGATCGCTTTGTTGATTGTCGTTGCCGGCCTGTGGGCCTACCACAATAGCTTTCACGGGCCATTCATTTTCGACGATCTGCCCTCGATTTCCGAGAACCGGCATATTCACCATCTGTTGCCCGTTGACGTGGCGATGACAGCGCCGCCGGGGACGACGGTGACGGGGCGGCCGGTGGTATGCCTGACATTGGCGGTGAACTACGCGTTGGGCGGATTGAACGTCTGGGGATATCACGCAGTCAATCTGGCGGCGCATTTGATTTCGGCGCTGGTGTTGTTTGGGATTTTACGACGGACGTTTGAGAGCAAGAAGCTCGAAGATCGATTCGGGGCCAATGCCACGTGGTTGGCCGGGGCGATTGCGCTAGTGTGGGAAATGCATCCGCTGCAGACGGAGAGTGTCACGTACATCGTCCAGCGCACGGAATTGCTGATGGGCTTGTTTTTGCTGCTGACGCTGTACTGCGTGATTCGGAGCGAGGAGTCAGCGAACCCACGTGACTGGCAGTGGGCGGCCATCGTGTCGTGCGGGTTGGGGATGGGGAGCAAAGAAGTGATGGTCGTCGCGCCGCTGATCGTGTTGTTGTACGACCGCGTGTTTCTCGCGTCGTCATTTCGGGACCTGTGGCGACGGCGCGGAGTCTTGTACGTTGGGCTGGCCGCGACCTGGCTGATTTTGGCGGGGTTGGTGGTGTTGACGACGCGGGAGATGACCGGGTTGGGGATGCAGGAGATTACGCCATGGGATTATCTCAGGACCGAGGCGGGAGTAGTGGTGCATTACCTGCGGCTGTGCTTTTGGCCCCGGCCGCTGGTGATCGATTATTTTGACTGGCCGATTTCGCGATCGTGGAATGACTGG
>JBEKUF010000011.1:0-33133 GCA_049515295.1 Verrucomicrobiia bacterium
CCGGCCAGATTGTCACCAATCCCTGCAAACACTGTGGCGGGGAAGGCCGTATTCAACATCACACCAAATTGAAGGTGCGCACCCCGGCCGGAATCGAGGACGGTTCGCGTCTGCGCAGCTCGGGCAACGGCGAAGCGGGCATCCATGGCGGGCCCGCGGGCGATCTGTACGTGGTCGTCCATGTCCGCGAACACGACATCTTTACCCGACATGGCGACGATCTGCTGTGCGAAGTGCCCATCAGTTTTCCAACGGCGGCGCTCGGTGGCGAAATCGAGGTTCCCACGCTCAACGGCGCCGCGCGGCTGAAGATTCCCGCGGGCACGCAAAGCGGCACGCTCTTCCGCCTGCGCGGGAAAGGCCTGCCCAACGTCCACGGCCACGGTCACGGCGACCAGCACGTCCACGTTATGGTCGAAGTCCCCACCCGTCTCTCCCGCGCCCAACGCGAAAAACTCGACGAGTTCGCGGCCATCGCCCACGAAGACTCCTACCCGCAACTCAAGTCATTCCTCGAAAAGGCCAAACGTTTCTTCGGCGGCCGGTAGGGCGCGACCACTTTAACCCCATTTCGAGATCGGGACGAGCGCGCCGATCTCTTTGCGTACGCCTCCCTTCGTCATGCCGAGCGTGTCGAGGCATCTCTGTCGTTGCGCCAGTCTCGTGGCAAGCCCCACGAACAATGGCCTGTGATTCTCTGCTGACTGTGCTAACATGCAAACGGCATGATGGCCCCAGTTCGTCTCCAGCAATGGTACGCTCGACAATGCAACGGGGAGTGCGGTTTGTCCCGCAGCTAACTTCCGCGTTGCCATGCGCCGCTTCTTCCTCCCCAATCTGCAGCAGCCAGTCCTCACCGCCTCCGAGGCGCATCATGCGCTACACGTGCTCCGACTCAAGGTCGGCGACACGCTGACCGTGTTCGATGGACGCGGACACGAGGCGCAATGCGCGATTGCGGAAATCTCCAGGGACACCGTTCATCTCAAGGTTTTGACTCAATCCACCACACCCGCGTTGCCCTGCCGCATCATCTTGGCCCAAGCGATCCCCAAGAAGAGCATGGACCTGATTGTGCAGAAGGCGACGGAGTTGGGCGCCGCGGTCATCGCGCCGCTGATCTCGGACCGCACCGTGGTGAAACTCGACGATGATTCGAAGAGGCTGAACCGCTGGCGCGACATCGCCCTCGACGCCTGCAAACAATGCGGCAACAACTGGCTACCGGAAATCCGGCCGCCGCAACCAGCGCACGACTTTCTGGGATCGCTGCCCAAATGCGATCTGAAGCTGATCGCCTCGCTTCAACCGGACGCGAAGCCTTTGAAGGGCATTCTCCGCGACTTAGCGAATCCAAAGGCACTATTGATTCTCATCGGCCCCGAAGGCGATTTCACCCCCGCCGAACTCGGCATAGCGAAATCCGCCGGTTGCCTGCCGCTCTCGCTGGGGCCACTCGTGCTCCGCGCCGAGACCGCCGCCATCTACACGCTCAGTATTCTGCACCACGAGTTGCAAACCCGCTAGCTGGGACCTATAGGTTACACGGAGGTCGTTGATGAAGTTGAACAATGACGATGTTTCATCGGGCCACGGCGCAGGCGCGTTTCGGGTGCTGGTTATCGACAACGACGACGCCGACCGCGAACTCACCATCCTGCACCTCGGCGAGGCGTGGCCATTCGAGCATGAGATGGTTCCCGACCATGCGCGCACCGGCCACGAGGCTCTCGACAAAATGCGCGCGACGCGTTACGCGCTGGCCGTGCTCGATTGGCGACTTCCCGGTATGGACGGCGGCGAAGTGCTGCGCATCATGCGCCGGGAACGAATCCTCACGCCCGTCATTGTCGTCTCGGGACTCGGGAATGCCCCGCGAACGCATCCTGGAAAACCTCGCGCTTCTCGGCGCGGCATTTCTGAACAAAGACAAGATGGACTCTGTCGCGCTCCGCGACGCGATTGCCACCGCCCTTCATCGGTTCGGGCCTGGTCGCTCTCTGGCTGCGTGATCGGCACGGCGTCTTCGCACCGGCTCAGGCCATGTGACCGCGCGCGAGCAGGAACTTCTCGATGATCTGCGCCGCGCCGAACACCTCGTCCAACTCGACAAACTCGTCGGCCGTGTGCGCCTGAGCGGCGCTGCCGGGGCCGAACGCGACGGCGGGAATACCGTGCGCCGCAAAAAACGCCGCGTCGCAAAACCACGGCGCGCCGATGGTCTCCTGGCCAAGCGCGCGGACGAAGGGATTCTGCGGGTCGGCGTACAACGGACTGCAGACGCCAATCAATTCCACCTCCACGGACAGACGGTCGCGCAAGTGACGCAGAATCTCCTCGTGGTTTTCACCGGGCACCGTGCGGCGGTCAACTTCGATCTCGCAATATTCCGGCACGATGTTCAGTTGCGAGCCGCCGCGGATCAGGCCGACGTTCGTCGTCGGCGAACCGAGGATCGGGTCGCGAATCCGCTGGAGCGATTCGGCGTATTCGCCGAGCAGATAATCCACCACGCCGGCCATCTTTTTGATCGCGCTTTCCCCGCGCTCGGGCATCGAACCGTGAACGCTCTTGCCGCGGGTGATGATCTTGAACGCAATCGCCCCTTTGTGCGTGTGAACCACGCGGCAGTTCGTCGGTTCGCCCGCAATGGCGAAATCAGTCCGAAACCCGCGCTGCAGCAGCGCGCGCGCGCCGTGACTGCCGCTTTCCTCCCCCATCAGCGCGCAAAACCAAACGTCAAGGTCGCCTTCGCGAAACTCTTTCTGGCGGACCGCATTGGCCAACGCCGCGAGCATCGCGGCGATCGAACCTTTTGTGTCACAGGCGCCACGGCCATAAAGCTTCCCGTCGCGAATCTCGCCACCAAACGGGTTGATGGTCATGCCCGCGACGCTGACGGTGTCCGTGTGCGGCGCGAGGGCGACCGATTTCCGGCCACCGCGTGAAAAGAACTTCCCGACGACGTTCGGGCGGCCGGGTTCGACGTCGTGGAGTTCCACGTCGAGAGCCAGCTTGCGAAGAAAGTCAGCCACGTATTCGGCGATGCGCGATTCTTTCGTGTTCTTCGGTTCCGTGCCGGGATCGCCAAAGGGACTGACGCTCGGAATCCGCACGAGGTCTTGCAGCAGTTGCGTGATTTGCTCGTGGTTCATGGTTTGCGGGCCGGTGGTTGGACCAGCACCCACTGCATGTTCGCTGCCCTCGCCGACGCGATACCCGCCGTCGTGTCCTCAAAGACGAGGCATTTTTCGGGCGCGATACCGAGTTGCCTCGCCGCTTCCAAGAACGGATCCGGGGCTGGTTTGCCGTGGCGATAATCTTCCACGGTGACGATGGCCTGGAACTTCCCCAGGATTCCCAGGGCGTCGAGAATCTTCCGCACAATCTCGCGTTTGCCGCCCGATGCGACCGCCAGCGGCTTCACTCCGTGAAACTGTTGGACGAGTTCCACCACCGGCCTGATCGGCATCGTCTGCGGAATCATCTGAACAAACAGCGAGTCCTTGTACATCGCGGTCTCATGCACGGGCATCGAGTACCCGTGACGTTCGTTGAGGACCTCGACGATCCGCTCGGTCGGCACGCCGCCAAGCTCGTAAAACAGCGCTTCGGGGAAGTCGCACTCGTGCTCCTTCAAGGCCGCGCACCACGCCCTGTAGTGCAGCGGCATCGTGTCCGCGAGCGTGCCGTCGCAGTCAAAAATATAGGCGTCGAACTGCCCCTCTGGCAACTGGATCTTCATATCTGTTTCTCGAACCATTCCACGAACCGGCGAATTCCGTCCTCGATGCCCACCTGTGGATTGTACCCAAGCAACCGTTTCGCCTGCGAAACGTCCGCGCAAGTGATGGGGACGTCGCCGGGCTGGTTGGGCAACTGCCGGAGGTGCGCCTTCTTGCCGACCGCCGCCTCAATCAGCCGTACCAGCTCACGCAACTCAACCGCCCGCGATTCGCCGAGGTTGATGATTTCAAAACCAAACTCGCGGTCGAGGCACGCGAGGAAGCCCTGGACAATGTCGTCGACGTACGTGTAATCGCGTGCGGTCGTGCCATCGCCAAACATTTCCACCGGTTTGCCGCGCACGATGGCGCTGGTGAACTTGTAAATGGCCAGATCGGGGCGTTGCCGCGGACCGTACGCGGTGAACAGCCGCAGGCAAACCATGTCCAGACCATGAAGGTGGTGATACACACGGCACAACGCCTCGGCTGACAGTTTCGTGGCGGCGTACGGCGAGATCGGCCGCAACACGGCCGCGTCCTCACGAAATGGCGACGGTTGATCGGCGCCGTACACGCTCGACGAGGAGGCGAAGATGAATTTCTTCACGCCAAACTCGCGGGCCAGTTCGAGCAATTGCAGCGTGCCAAGAATATTGACCTCCGCGTAGAGCCGCGGATGGACCGTGGACGGCCGGATCCCCGCCCGCGCCGCCAGATGCAGAATGGCGCCGAATCGATTTTTCTGGAAGACCGGCCGCAACAAGGCGTCGTCCCGTATATCAGCTTCCACTATGCTCGCGCGTTCCCCGAACCCCGCGGTGTTGCGTCGTTTCAGCGCGGGATCGTAGAAATCGTTGAAATCGTCCACAACCACAACCTCGTGCCCGCGCGCCAACAACGCATCGACCATGTGCGAGCCGATGAACCCTGCGCCGCCTGTCACCAAAATCTGCATCGAGCGACCTTAACATGAAGCACTTTGCCGTTGCAGCCCCGAAAATCGACGCTATTATTTCGCCCCATGCGCCTGCCGTCCGTCATCCTGGCCCTCCTGCTGTCTGCCGCCGTCTCGGTATTTGCAACTGGCGTGGCCACGCACGTCGTCGTGGTGGTGTGGGACGGCATGCGGCCCGACATGGTCAACGCGACCAACACCCCGACGCTGTATCAACTGGCGCGTGAGGGAGTGTTTTTCCAGAACCACCACGCGGTGTATATCAGTTCGACGGAAGTCAACGCCACCGCCATCGCTACCGGCGTGTACCCAAACCGCAGTGGCATCATGGGCAACCGCGAATACCGCCCCAATATCACCCCTCTCAAGCGGATTGAAGTCCAGTCCCTCGAAGCTGTCCGCAAAGGCGATGAAGTCACCCACAATCATTACCTCCAATTGCCCACCATCGCCGAGATCCTCCAGCGAGCCGGCAAGCGGACCGCCATCGCGGGCACCAAACCCGTCGCGATTCTATTCGACCGCCTTGAGGCGGACCGCGCCTGCAACGACTGCGTAGACCTGTTTGACCGCAAGACGGTCCCGACCTCCGCCGTCGAACAACTCAATCTGCCGCCCTTCACACCGCAGGAAACCCCCAACACACGTCAGGACCTGGCGACAACGCAAGCGCTCATCGGCCCGCTGTGGGACAAGGAGGTGCCCTCGTTTTCGGTGCTGTGGCTCAGCGAGCCGGACTACGCGCAGCATTCCACCGGACCGGGCTCGGTCGCGGCGCTTCAGGCGATAAAGAGTTCCGATGATAATCTCGCTCGCGTCCTGAAGGAATTGGCGGCCCGCGGTGTCCGCGACAAGACCGACGTCTTCGTCGTTTCCGATCACGGGTTTTCCACGATCTCGCGCGTCGTGAGCGTGGTCGACACCCTGAACAAGGCGGGCCTGCCTGCGGCACACGAGTTCCCGCAGCCGCCCGGCAACGGCAATGTCATGGTCATCGGTAACGGCGGATCGTCGCTGTTGTATGTCATCGGTCACGATCCCAAACTCGTGAAAAAGATTGTCGTGCTCATGCAGCAGCAGGATTTTGCCGGCGTCATCTTCACGCGAGAACCGATGCCGGGAACATTCACCCTCGATCAAGTTCGCATCGACACCCCCGATGCGCCGGATATCGTGGTTTCATTTCGCTGGACGGACGAGAAGAATGCCGTCGGCATCCCCGGCTCGGACCCCACGGATGGTTTCTTCGGAGCGAGACAAGGAATTCATTCCAGCCTCAGCCCGTTCGACATGCGCAATACTCTGGTCGCTGCCGGCCCCGATTTCCGTCAGGGCTGGATCGACGAATTCCCCTCGGGCAACGTGGACCTCGCGCCGACTATCCTGCGTGTGTTGGGGGTTGCTCCGCCCGAACGGATGGACGGCCGCGTTCTGGTGGAAGCCATGGTGCCGATGACCACCAACGTGTCCCCCCTTGAGGTGCGTATGCTGGATGCCAGTTGTGACTCCAGCAACACCGTCTGGCACCAGTACCTGCACGTCACCGAATTCAGCGGCACCACCTACTTCGACGAAGGCAACGGCTACTCCGCACCCAAGAAGTGAAGCCGGGCCAGCCGACTTGTTCACGGGTTATTCACGGCGCGCCCGTAACCCCGTCCGAACCAACCTCGCCACGCCGGCGCTTATCCCAGCCGTTGATACAGCGTCGGACGCTACTGGCTCCCCTCTACCTCTTCCGCGCCACCGCAACGAGACGGGTGGCATTCAGATCATAGGGCTGGCCGTCCAGATCACCGCACAATTTCACTTCGGCAAAGCCGGCCTGACGCAGTAGGTCCTTGAGTTCCTGTCCCGAGTAAACCGTGTGATGAAATTTGAACCGGCGCGCCAGGCTGCCCTTGATGAGGATCCACTCGTTGCGGATGCGCGTCCAGTCATCGAAGATCTCATGCATGTGGACCAGCAGGCTCCCATCGGCGTGCCGCTCCGCATGGCTCGACTGCATGATCCCGGCCAAGCGCTCCTTGCCCATCACGTCGATGACGCACACGCCGCCGGGCTTGAGGCTCTCGAAGATGTTCCGCACCGCCCAACGATCATCGTCCTTGTTGGCGAAGTACCCGAACGAAGTGAACACATTGACCGCGAGTCGAAAGGCGCCGGGCCGCACGAAATCGCGCATGTCGGAGTTCACGAACTCAACCTTCACCCGTGCGGACTTCGCGCGCTGACGCGCCTTGTTCAGCAAAAACCGCGTGCGATCCACACCAGTCACCTGAAACCCGCGCTTGGCCAACACCACAGAATGACGTCCGGGCCCGCAACACAAATCGAGCACCGCGCCGCGCCGAATCCCCGTTAACTTGAGGATCTCCTGCACCTGTTCGTCAGCCGCGGCGAACTGTTGCTCGTTGAACATGAGCGGATACATCTCCCGCCAGAAATCCTCGTTCTCAAACCACTCGCGCATGATCTCCTTCCCTCGCGCCCGATTCTGCCACGAGCGCCACTTGCATGCAGCAATTCATCGCGGGGATGACTTCGTCGAACACGCCGCACATGGCTTTCACGAGTTCGTAACCGGAGCACTCGTGCACTTCGCGCTCGGGCATCGGATAATACAGTTGGAACCCGACCCACTCCTGACCCTTCGGGTATTTCTCGGCTGTATCGCGAATCTGTCGGGCGGATGTGAAGTTCTTCTTCGTGAAGACGGCGTTCGCTTCCCAATCGCCGACCTCCACCACAAACCCTTCGTGCTCCACGAGCCTGTGCAGTTCCTTGTCCAACTCGGTGCCCGCCGCGCTTTGCTGGATCAGCCGATGCCAGTCCCAGTCGTCCTTCAGTAAACAACCCGGATACGGTTCCGGTCCCTGAACGTACCCGCGCTCGATCTGCAGTCCGCTCTTGAAAACTTTCGTGCCCGAGTCGGCGGAGATGAACAACTTGGCGCAACCGAAATTAATCTTGTTCGATGTCGGCTTGGCCTCGCGGTTGGCCCGCGGCAGCCAGCAAATCCACTGCCAGTACACGCCGCGTCCCCAACGATCCGTCACAAACGGGGTGCGGTAGCGTTGCTCGAGGTAGAACTTCAGGATTTGGGTGATCCGCTCGTGTGGCGCGATATTGCCCACGCGGATACCGCGCTGGAAATCGATCCACCCGCTACGGAATGCCTCGCCCGTCGGCAATTCCGCGCCGCCATCGCCCCGCTTCGCCAGCGGCAGCCAGTTCTTAGCTGACGCGGACCGCTTCACGGCGTCTCCTGTTTGCCTGCTGGAGGATCGAATCAAAAACCAATCGTCCGTCTTCACTGCCGAGCAACTTCTCGCAGGCGCGTTCGGGATGCGGCATGAGGCCGAAGACGTTTCTCGCTTCGTTGCAGATGCCGGCAATGTTGTCGAGGGAGCCGTTCGGGTTGGCAGCATCGGTGACGTCCACGTCCTTCGTGCAGTAGCGGGCGAGGATGCGGTCGTCGCGCTGGAGTTGCTCGATGACCCGAGGCTCGGCGAAATAGCTGCCCTCACCGTGGGCAATTGGGATACGCAATACCTGGCCCTTCTTGCAGGCTTTGGTGAACGGCGAGTTGGTCGTCTCGACGCGCAAATGCACGTGGTCGCAGATGAATTTCAACCCCCGATTCCGGATGAGCGCTCCCGGCAACAAGTGCGCCTCGCACAGAATCTGGAAGCCGTTGCAGATGCCGATGACGAGTCCGCCCGATTTCGCGTGTTCGATGACCGCCTTCATCGCCGGCGCGAACCGCGCAATCGCGCCCGTCCGCAAATAATCGCCGTAGCTGAACCCGCCCGGCACGACGACGCAATCCACGTCGCCGAGCGCGGCGTCCTTATGCCAGATGTAATGGGTTGGCTGCCCGAGCACATCTGCCAGCGCGTGGTACGCGTCCTGGTCGCAATTGCTGCCGGGGAATTGGATGATTCCGAACTTCATAACACGACTCTATCCGTGTACCTCGAAGGTGTAATCCTCGATCACCGGATTGCTCAGCAGCTTGCGGCAGGCTTCGTCGACTTTCTTCTGCAGCTCGGGTTGGTCGCCGCCTTCCAGGTCGATCTCCATGAACTTCCCGACCCGCACGTCCTTGATCCCTTTGAAATCCATCGACTCCAGTGCGTGTTTGACGGTCTTCCCTTGCGGGTCGAGCACGGTCTTCTTCGGCATGACGATGATTCTGGCTTTCATCACTGGATTCCGACTTTCTTGAACGTGTTATCCACCTCCCGGAAGTGAACGTTCAGGTCGAAAAGTGCGTCCACTTCGCGTCGTGTAAGATGGCTCATCACCTCATCGTCCGCGAGGAGAAACTCCTTGAACGTCCTGGAACTGGTCCGGGTCTTCATCGCGTTGCGCTGGACGAGGGCGTAGGCCCGTTCGCGCATAAATCCTTTGCGCGTGAGCGCGAGCAACACTGCCTGTGAATAAATCAGCCCCTTGCCCGATTCGAGGTTGGCCTTCATCCGCTGTGGATACACGAGCAACTTGTCCACAACGTCCGTCAGCGTCACGAGCATGTAATCGAGCAGCGTCGTCGAATCCGGCAAAATGATCCGCTCGACGCTGCTGTGGGAGATGTCACGTTCGTGCCACAGCGCAACGTTTTCCATCGCCGCCACCGCATTGCCCCGCAACACCCGCGCCAAGCCGCAGAGCCGCTCGCAGGTGATCGGGTTGCGCTTGTGCGGCATGGCGCTGCTGCCCTTCTGTCCCGCCGCGAAAAACTCCTCGGCTTCGAGCACTTCGGTGCGCTGCAGATGACGGAACTCCAGCGCCCAACGGTCAATCGAGCAACCGACCAGCGCAATCGCGCTCATGAACTCGGCGTGACGGTCGCGCTGGACAATCTGCGTCGAAATCCTGGCAGCTTGCAGTCCGAGTTTCTTGCACACGTAGGCTTCGACACGCGGATTCATGTGCGCGTACGTGCCGACCGCGCCGGAAATCTTGCCAACCGCGATGATGTCACGGGCCAATATGAGCCGTTCGAGCGCCCGGCCAAACTCGTCATACATCAGCGCCATCTTCAACCCGAACGTGATCGGCTCGGCGTGAACGCCGTGCGTCCGGCCAATCATCGGCATGACCCTGTATTTCTTCGCTTTGTTCGCGATGACGTCGCGCAGCTTCTCTACATCATCGATGAGAATGTCTGCCGATTGCGCCATCTGCACCGCCAACGCCGTATCGACCACATCCGACGACGTGAGGCCCTCGTGGATGTGACGTGACGCCGGGCCGACGTTCTCGTCGACATTGGTGAGGAACGCGATCACGTCGTGATTGGTGGTACGCTCGATCTCGCCGATCCGTTTGACGTCAAATTTCGCGCGCCGCTTGATCGTCGCGAGGTCTTTACGGGGAATCCTCCGCGCCTCACATGCCAGAATCTCGATCTGCAGCCAGATGGAGAACTTGTTCTCCTCGGTCCAGATTTGGCGCATCACCTCGCGGCTGTACCGGCGAATCATAACCCCGCGAAGCTAACGGACGCCCCCGGTGTTGTCAACGCGGCCCAAACAGGGACGATGTCCAACGCGGGTCATTGGACCATCGCCTTTGTAGCGTGCGCTGTCCGCAGCGCATATCGGCAAATCAGAAGGATCGGCTGGGGACAGCCGACGCTACACCAGCGGCAATGTCAAGCCGCCCAGTCCACGAACGAGGTTGCCAGCGCGCGGCCAAATGCTACACTCTCGCCATGAGCGCGAAGGCACCTCGCCGTCTGCGAACCGCGCTGGTCGTTGTGCTCGTCCTCGCCGCCATCTACGTTGCCTACCGCTACACGCTCCATCGCATGGTCGAATCCAAGCTCGACGAAATCCGCAAGCAAGGCTATCCCGTCACGCTCGCCGAATTGGACAAATGGTACCCGCAACCGCCGCCCGGCGAGAATGCGGCAGATGTGTATGCACAAGCCTTCGCTCACAGCGTTAAACTTGAGGACGAGGCACCGCGCCTGCCTGTCGTGGGTCGCGCTAAGTTACCGCCTCGCGGTGAACCGTTACCTCAAGGGATGCGGGAATTAATCGGACAGTACTTGAAGACGAATGAAGAGGCTATCGCACTGTTACATAAGGCGACAGCGATGCCATATTGCCGGGTCGTGACGCACCTCAGTATCTCGAAGACCTTGATTGCGCCCGGCACCAGTGATCGCCGGCTCGCGACACACCAACTGGAATTGGAAGCGATTTGCGCCGCGGATGCGGGTGGTAGTGCCTCGGCGGCGGAGGCTATCGTTGCCTCCCTAGGGTTGGTGCGGCAGTTTTCCAAGGAACCGTTTGCCATTCCCTGGTTTGCGCAACAACCGTACTTCGGCATGACATCTTTTGCGCTCGAACACGTCTTGAGCAGAGCTCAGCTTGACTCCAATGAGCTGGTCAGGGTGTCGTCAGCCCTTGCGGCGACGGAAGCTTCAGCGGCCATCGACCATGTCCTACTCAGCGAATTTGCGTGGAATAACAACGTGTTCTCCGAAATACACCAAGGGAAGGAACCAGCGGGGCCGCTTTTAACGATGGATTTCAAAGGGAACTCCCACTACGGCTAGAGTGGACTACTCCTAGCCTCTATTTACCGATTCGCGGGGATCGAAGGATTTGATCAATTGAACTACTTGCGTCTTGAGTCCAAGGCCATTCTCATTGCGCGTGAGCCACTTCCGGAACGCATTACAACATTGAACGCTTTCGAGCAGCAAGTCCGTGGAACGTCCGTGCTTCTTGCGCTATCACGATTCGACTCCTACCTGACTTGCCAATACTTGAGGTTGGATGCAAAATACATTGCACGTCTCTGAGTCGCGCAGGCAGCGCTATCCGTAGAAACCTACCGGAGCGAGCATGGTCAACTGCCGGACAGCCTCCCTTCAGATCTTATGGACCCGTTCGACGGCCAGCCGCTGCGATACAAGAAGCTGCCGAAAGGCTACGTCGTCTACAGCGTTGGTGAAGACGGCAAGGACGACGGCGGCGACGAGAAGAAGGACATCACCTTCACCGTCGAGCGCTAAAACGGTCCTCGTGGGCACAATGCTTGCAATTTGCGGCGCGCCCGCTAATCTGGCGGCGGATTCGCCATGCAGCCGACTATCCGCCGACTCTTCAACGCGCAGCAGTCTGGGTTGATCCTGGTGATCCTGCTGTTGGGGGCGATCCTGACCGTCTTCGCCGGCTCGCACGTGGAGCGGTCGGCGCAGTGTACCTGTCGCGGACGGTGATGGGCCGGCGCGGGCGACATTCGTCTCCCGCCACGAGATGCTGCGCCGCGCCAGGGAATATCTCGGAGCGATCCGTCCCGGCGAGTCGGGGAACTGCGCGGCGACCGAATCGTCGGCGACGTCGCCCGCGCCCAGGCGACCCAGTCAACACTGATGCGTCTCATGGCCGGCATCCCGGCGGAGGGATGAGGGCGAAGTTGGCGGCGCAAAAAAATTTCGACTTTCCTGAATTTCGGAGTTGCATCCGGACGCGAACTTTGTTACCCAATTCTCACAAGGAGGTGGGGGAACGCGGTTCCCTCATGCATAATGATGGAATGGGGTGCCGCCCGGATACTGGCTTTGCGCAAGCACGCCGGTATGACTCAGGCTCGATTTGCTCAGTGGCTTGGTGTATCCGTCAAGCAGGTCAAATACCTCGAGCACCAACGCCGCAATCCCAGCGGGCCCAGCCGACGCCTGCTCGATATCCTGGCTGTCCAATTCCATTTCAGCGGAACGGAAGAGGTGCTGGTCCTCGGGGCCGGTGCCACGCACCTGAAACCACCACCCGACAATCCAAAACCGCAGACTGCATCCGCCCAACCCCGCGACGCTGCCAAATCGCCGAATAAGCCGCCAGCGCCAGACGTGGAAAAGAAGGATCCGGTGGTTACCATTCCTGCGCCTGTTCCCGATGATGAGGCTTTCGTTTGGCGCTGAGTGGTGATACACTCACCATGTGAGCGTTGGCGGGCGGCAAACAATTTCCAAGTGGACAAAGTGGGCGCGGCGGACTGCGCTGGCTGTGCTCGGTTTGGTCTTTCTCCTTGGCTTCTGGCGGCTGGCCCTCGGCGGATTCATCCTGGGCCGAATGGCCGATATCCGTGGAAAAGGGTATCCGGTCACACTTGTCGAGTTGAACCGATGGTACCCACGCGTCGCGCCCACGGATAATGGCGCGATCCTGCTCGACAAGGCATTTGCCAGTTTCGCGCGCGAGTCAGAACGGCCCGACAGGTCCCGTGACGAACCGGTTTCTGATTCTTCGCGGCGCGGGTTACCCCCAGACTCGCCGGAGCAAACCGCTGCGGATTCCGCCGACGCGAACGACGATGTTCTGACCCTGCTCCACCAAGCTTCGAATGCTCCCCGCTGGCGGTTTCCGATCGACTTGCGTTCGCTGTCCATCATGCCCTACCCGCATTTGGGCAATCTCATTCGCGCGGCGCATTTGCTGGAGGCCGACGCCGCCGACCACACCGTTTGTGCCGAGCCTCAGCCGGCCATCGTCTCCGTCCAATCCTTGTTCGCCCTGTCTCATTCGCTGGACAAGGAACCGCTCGTGCGCTCTCATCTGGCGCGTCTGGAGTGCCAACGCATCGCCGTCAACAGCCTCCAGAACCTGATGAACGGGACCGTCCTGACCGACAAACAGCTTGACGCGCTTGGGGATGCTCTGGAGAAAGCCGAGGATCAACGCGGCCTGGCGCGAGCGTTCATCGGCCAGCGTTGCATTGGCATTTACGGCTTCGAAACGCTGGAAAGAGCGATGGATCCAGTGGCGTTACCGGTGGCCCGTTCGTATCCGTTTGGCCAGAGATTCCTGATCAATCTCGACGTCCTGTTCAGTTCGCCCGCTTATTTGTACAACTTGTGTGGATCGCTTCAGTGGGATGAACTCGAGTACTTGCGGCTCATGGATCGCTGCGTCCAGGCGGCCCAACTGGGTTTCCCCGAACGGATCGACGCCGCGCAGGCGTTGCGTCAATCGCTCGAACGGGAAAGCGAGACGCATACGCTTTCGCGGGCATGGCTGCATGGAATGAACGGCCCACGGATCATTCTAAAAGACGCGGCCCTGGCCACCAGACTGCGCGAGGCCCGGGTCGCGATCGCCGTGGAACGCTATCGCCTGGCGCACTACGAATTACCCCGCACGCTCTGGGAACTCGAATCGTCCGGCATCGGGACCATACCGGCTGACCCCCTTAGCGGTCGCCCTCTGCGCTACACCCGGCTCTCAAACGGCTACATCATCCACAGCGTTTGCCAGAACACCGCCAGCAAGGACGATGGCACCGGCTTCCGAGACGCTACGTTCATTGTTGAACGCTGAGCGGTAGGTTGCGGCAGTCCCATTCTTGTTAGCCACCCGATAAAAGTCGCAGATTTGCTGTGCTGTTTGACCGCTAGCTCAAGCGGGATGGCGAACAGCCGACCGAAGCCGAAAGCGGCCCCTTGATGGAACCCTCTTGTCTGCAATGGGTAAAACGCCTATCTCGCCATTTTTCAACCACTTGGAGCAACAATTCACACTTCCGGCACGTCTGGTGCTCTCACCCGCTTAACGTCATACCGTTAAGGACCGATGGCAAGCTCCACCATCTTGGTTGTCGATGACGATATCGTGGTTCTCACCGCCCTATCGAAGATGCTCAACCTGTTCGGCTACATCGTTGCCGGCGCCTCAAACTCCCAGGCCGCAATGGATTACGTCGCAAATTCCCGCAAACGCTTCGACCTCATCATCACCGACCTCGCGATGCCGGGCATCGACGGCGTCCAATTCACGGCCGCAGCCAAGAAGATCTTTCCCGACACCCCCGTCATTGTCATGACGGGATATTCCGAACGCTGCACGCCTGAGGAAGCCCTCCGCTTGGGCGCGTTTGCCTACGTCCCAAAACCCTTCAACATCCCCGAAGTCATCAGCACCATCGAACGAGCGCTCCGTCCAGCGCCGGTCACAGCTCACCGATCCCGCCCTTCGTCAATAGAGCGGACCGCGACCGGGCTCCCCATGAACCCGATCATCCCGCAGGGCGTCAACGCCAGCAGGCCGGCGGCGAGCGCGTTCACTTCGTAGCCTCATTTCACTTCGAGACTTGCCTGTTGCGCCACTGCTGCTTTCAGGATTTGAACCTGCCGAAAAAGGCCGATTTCTCCAAGGAATACGAAGGCGGAGCACAAGTTGGGTATGCACCTGTATCGAGTCGTGTAGCCGCACTCTTCAGGGTGCGCAGGCCAAGCCGAGTCCGCGCGACGCCGCGTGTGTATCTCCGGCGGCAACCGACTACAGAGCCTACCGCCTCAGATCAAACATTCGCAGCGCTAGTAGACTCCCCAGTCGATGCCGACACCGGCCAACGAACTCTTGGTCGCGGTGCTGATCTGGATTTGACCCGTGCCGGTCACGCCAGTACCGCCCCACTGGTTGCCGAGCAGGTCGATGGTATTCCAAGCCGTCTTGAGGTAGGTACCAGCGGCTACGGAATCGACGGTGGTGCCATCGGCGATACCACCATTGACCGACCACTGGTCGATGGCGGCGTCCATTTGACGGCAGTCATTCATGATGCGCCGTCCCTGCGATTGCTTGCGGGCCTTGACGAAGCCGGGGACCGCCAGCGCGGCCAACAGTCCCACAATTGCGACGACGATCATTATTTCAACCAAGGTGAAGCCCCGGTTATCCCGATTGAGAGTATTGCGACTCATACGTTCTGTACTCCTTACTTAATATAACTTCGGTACTACGGCCATTACTGGTTTTCCCCGGGGAGCATCGGAAATGCCAACGAATTGCCATGGAAGCGTGCAAAACGGTGCAAGGTGTGGGCGCTTACTCAATACCGATGCAGGCGGCGCTATTGACCGTCAAAGCCCGGACTTGTGGCTCGTCCCCGTCTCTGGATGCGTCTCACCCACGACGCGAAGGACAACCACAGTTACAGCGATCAGGCCGCTGAGAAGACTGACGAGAACGCCGACCTTGAGGACGGGCGGCGAAAACCGCACCGCGATTTCACCGTGCCCCGGTTCGGGAATGACGATGCCTTGAAATGCACCGAATACTTCAACCATTCTGAACCGGCCACCACCAGCAACCCAGCCCGGGTAAGATGACTGCGAAACGAAAACCACGCCCGGTTGAGCCACATGATACGTGATCGAATACGCCTCCGGCGTCTGGCTGGCGAACTGGATTTCGTCGTTTGTTCCCATCGAGGCCCCGGGCCGGACCAACTTGTCGATGTCATGAGCCGCAGATCCCCACACGGCCGTTTCTTTGTGCCAGTCGAGTTCGCCTCTCTCCAACGCGGTCAGAAGCGCGTCACGAGAATCATACTGCCGAATCTTCGTAAAAAACCTGGCGCGCGGGAGTGCGTCGCTGTTCACCGGAAACTTTAGCCCGTACTGGCCGTCTGGTGACCGCTCCTCGTAAACCAGCAGCTTGACGTTTTGGATGCCCAACCGTGCCTGCAGATTCGTGGTGGTTTGGAACCGGCCGATGGAGTCGAGAAGAAAGCTCGTGTAGCCCTCGGGCACCTCCAGCAAATCACAAAAATACGCCAGATTTCGTTGAGTCACTAGGCACTCGTAACGCTGGTCTGCCGAGACTTGTCCAAAGCGAAAGAAATCAAACTCTTTCCGGTACTGTCCCAACAGTGGAACTGGCCAATCGTCCCGCGAAAAAAAGTCGTCAGGATTCGTAGTCCCGCGGTGGAAACTTCCATACGCGTGGTGAAAATCTGCCACCGAAATTGCCAGCAGCGTGCACAACCCGATGGCTCGTGTCCAGCGACCCGTGCATCGCACAAGGCAGAACATACTTGACGCGAGCAGCACCGCCGGCGTGAGCGCCCAAAGTGTTTCGTGCCGCGACCAGGCCATGTTCTTGGGGTTGCGTAATTCGTTGGCCAGGCCGCCCCCGCCGAAATGCAGCACGGTCAAGAGGGCAACATACGCCGCCACCAGCAGGCACCCCGGCCATAAGCGCAACCGGCGGCCGTCGTTCCACACCAAATCCGTGAAGGACCCCGTTAGTACCGCCGCAGCAAACACGGCGACGCACGACATCTTGGATGGCCCGCGGAAAAGAGATGCGCCGGGCAGAACATGGTACAGGGCGTTGAACAACCCCCCGAACCGTCCGAGCGCGAACCATATTCCCGCGAACCAGATCGCCAGGAAAAACCCAACGGTTCGTTTATCCGCCACCCGACGCCAGTTGAACAGGGTCAGCAGAAACATCAACAGGAACAGTTGCCCGGCGTAAATCCCGAATTCCCAGTACTGCCAGTAACCACGCAGGCCGGCCGGTGTGTTGTCCGCGATGGCAGTGGGACTGCTCTTGTCATAACCCCAAAACGGGCGTTCAGGATCCTCACACGCTGAGATTCCGTAGAAATTCGGCACGAACAACGTCAGAAGCCCCCGACGGGGCACCGATCCGTCGGCAAGGTTGGCAAACGATTGATGGGGACGCGCGGTACGCGACCAGTTTTCGACCGAGGGGAAGACCATGATGGCGCTTAATCCAAAGACAAGCACGAAGCTCCCCGCGATTTTCGCCATCTCTGCTCTCGCGCGTAGCCCCGCCAGCCGACTCCAGCGTTCACCTGCCTTCGTCCTGCCCGGGCAAGCGCGATACAGCCAATACAAAATGACGAGGTACCAGCAGTAAAGCGTCGTCTGTGGATGTCCCGCGAAAAGTGATAGCAGCAGGGAGCCGATCAGCCCCGGCCAAGCCCACCGGCTTCGCGCAGAACGGAGCTTGTCAACACAGAGAAGCTGCAACGGAAGCCACACGTACACCTGGATCATCACGAAGTTGACAATTCGCAGTGACATGAAACTCGAGAAACAGAAAGTGATTGCGCCGCTGAGCGCGCCAACTGCGCTCAACTTGAGTTGCCTCAAGTAGGCGTACATGAACGCCCCGCCAAGCAGATAATGAAACACGATGTACCACTGGTACACCAGGTAGGGCAGTCGCCCTTTGTATACAAACAACGGCAAAAGCCATTGCGGCGGGTAGAATACCGACATCTGTATGTCAGAGTAGAATGGCAACCCATCGCGGACACCCGGAAACCAAAGAGGGAACCGACCCGCGCGGATCGACCTGGCAAAGTAGTTCACCCCCGGATAGAACTGCTCCAGCGTGTCATCCCAGATGTACCAACTCCCCATGAGAAAACGCCGATAAAACCAGACGAGCAGGAGTGCCAGGAGGGCAATGGCGCACCAATCCGCCGCGCGTCGGCTTGTCCATGGAGTCTGTGATCGTGGTTCGGGCATCATTCGTTGGGCACCTGAATAGATTAACTATATTGCTTTCGCTGTTTATCGCTCAACGACGAACGTGATATCCGTGCCCGGCACGTAGCTCAACCCCTTGGCGTTCTTCTCAGTGCCGCCGTTGTCTTCGCGGTCTTCGCCCACGCTGTAAACCACATAGCCTTTCGCGAGCAGCTTGTAGCGGAGCGGCTTTCCATCAAACGGGGCGGTGGGGACGGCGGGAAGAAAGGTCGGGGATAATTCGCCAAGTCGGTCCGGAAGCTTGCCGTTGGCGAGCCGATAGCGTTCCACCGCGATGGCCGTCTGCGCGTCGCGGATCTTCGCGTCGCATTGCGCTGCCTTGACCAGCGACCTATCGAGTGAAGGGAGCAGCATCCGAGTAATCACGCACCACCGCGGCGCGTGTCTGACCCTATCGTCCACAGCCTTGGCTGCGGCCATGTTTTCGGGCGGGGGAAGCTGCGTCGCCTTCACGTACTGTTCCATGAAGTCGAGATACTTCTCCTCATCCAATTCCAAAAGCCCCGACGCCCGGTACAGCGCCGACAGCGGACGGATCGAAAGCCATTGGCTGTCCGGGCTGCCGATCTCTTGCAGAGAAAACTTCCCGCTGCGCGCACCTTCAAAAAAGCCCGCCCCACAGCACCGTTCCCCAACAAACGCCCGCGTCATCGCCTGCGGGTCTTCCGATCCCTCCAGCGCTGCCGCCAGCTTCGCCAGTTGCTCTTCCGTCAGGGGCATCCGGTTGAGAATGCGCTCCAGGCTGTCCAAACTGATGCCCTGACAGGCAATGCGCACAAGTTGGGAGATGAGCACCGGTTCCTGATTCAACGAGCGTGCCACCCCCAGCGACACCACCACCGATTCGACAGCCTCTTGCGGTTTTTGCTGCTCCGTGTCTCGAATCGCTTCCAGAGAAAGCAGTCGTGCCGCCTGGCGAACCGGATTGAGGTGGCGTAATAGGGTCGCGAATCCCTGGCTCAGATCCGTGGGGTACCGGCACGATTTCATCGCCGCCGCCTGGTGAAGGAGCCGTAGCGCCTCGGCGTTGTCGGAAAGATATTCCGCCACAAGCTGCTGCATCTCGCCAGGCAGCGGCTCGGTCCTCGGTGGAAGCTTGGCCAGTCCAACGACAGGCAACAGATCGCGCTTCGACCTCGGGCGTGATGAGAATTTGCTCTTATCGTCGGCATCGGAGGGTGTGGACAATTGCGCGGGTTTGTTGGTCCATGTCTCAAACTTTGCAAACGCCTCGCGGTAAATATCGGCGGCGTTCTCCCCGGCGGGTGGTTGCACGTACCACTTGTCGAGTTCAACCCATGTCGCCGGAAAACCGGCACGGTGGATCGAGTCGATTCGTCCCTGAATGCTGAGCGAGAGACTGAACCGGTAAACGAAGTACAGCGCAATGAGACCGACCACAATGAGCGCAACGGTCTTGAGGCGGTGCATCTTCCGCCCTGGCGGAACTTGTGCCGGTTCTCCGTTCATGGCCTCAGCCCGGACCTGACTGCGCGCGCCTCACTCTCGTTGGCTGTGGCTCCATCGTCGCAGCCAACCGCAGTGCTCATACAACCCAGTCTAGGCAGCGGCCGAACCGATGGAAAGCAGAATCTCGCCGCGCTCCGTAACTTCAGCAGAAACGGGGTTCCCGCCTCTTTCATCCGGCTCTTTTTTCTTGTCCCGCACGATAAACCAACCGAGATTGCCGATATGAACTCGCTTTCCTGGGGCATCCTCAGCACCGGCCGGATCGCGGGCATTTTCGCCAAAAATCTTCCCCAATCCAAAACCGGCAAACTCGTTGCCGTCGCCAGCCGCTCGCAAACCAGCGCGGATCGATTCGGCGCCGAGTTCGGCATCTCCCGCTGCCACGGCAACTACCAGGCGTTGCTCGACGATCCGAGGGTCGAAGCCGTCTACATCGCCACGCCCCACCCCATGCACGCCGAGTGGTGCATCCGGGCCGCCCAAGCCGGCAAGCACATCCTTTGCGAAAAACCGCTCACGATCAATCACGCCGAGGCATTGACCGTCATCGACGCCGCGCGCCGGCACGGCGTGTTTCTCATGGAAGCGTTCATGTATCGGTGCCACCCGCAAACCGCGAAGCTCGTCGAACTCATTCGCGAGAAAGCCATCGGCGAGGTGCGCGTCATCAGCGCGTCTTTCGGCTTCCAAGTGAAATACAATCCCCACCAGCGCCTGTTCAGCAACGAACTGGGCGGCGGCGCGATCCTCGATGTCGGCTGCTATCCCGTGTCGATGTCGCGTCTCATCGCGGGCGTTGCCACGGGTAAAACGTTCGCCGAGCCGCTCGATGTCAACGGTTGCGGCCACCTCGCCACCACAGGTGTCGACCTGTGGGCCGTGGCCTCGATGAAATTCCCGGGCAACGTTCTCGCCGCGCTCGCCACGAGCACCCAGGTGCAACAGGACAATGCCCTGCGCGTCTTTGGGTCGGACGGCAGCATCATCGTGCCGGTCCCGTGGGGACCGGCTCGTGACGGCGGCGCCTCAACGATCCGTCTGGAGCGCAGGGGAGAATCCCCGCGAGATATCACCGTCGACTCGCCGCAACCGATCTATGCCGTCGAAGCCGACCATGTCGCTGCGCACATCGAAGACCGCCAGTCGCCGGCCATGAATTGGGAGGATTCGCTAGGCAACATACTGGCGCTCGACCGCTGGCGCGCCGCCATTGGCGTCGTCTACCAGTCCGAAACATCCCGGAAGTAGCCCCAACTGCAGCGATGGGATGGGCACGCGAAATCCCTTTGACCGCGCTGGCGTGCCGCTGTCCGCAACGACCGCACGCTGACGACGCCCTTATGCAATACGGCTGAGCCAGCCCGGCTCGCGCACGTGTTCTTCCTCGTGCCGACGCGTACGCGCCGCCATCACTTCGGCCCGGCCCAGATAACCAACAACCGTGTGCGGTGACTCTCGGTCGACAACGGGTAAACGACCGATGTTGTTGGCCAACAGTTTCGTCATCGCCTCATGCACGCTCTCGTCGGGATACGTCACAATCAGGCTCGTGGAACACGTCTCACCCACGGTGACATCTCCCGTTGGATCATCCTTGAGCAGTCGAAGCACATCCCCCCGTGTGATAATTCCGACCAGCTGATTCGTGCCGTCGAGAACCAGGGCCGCCTGCCGCCGATGGGACTGCGATTGATTCTGCACAATGCGGTCCGCCAACTCGGCCACCTTCATCTCGGAGGGCACGGTGGGCGGGTGCTTGTCCATGATCTCACCGACGCTCACCTGCTGAAACACATCCGTCTCGTATTCTTGATCGACCCGCAAACCGCGACGCGCCAGCTTTTCGGTCATGATCGATGCCCGCATGAACCGTCGCGCGATGCCGCTGGCGACAACGCACACCAGCATCAGCGGCAGCACCGCGTTGTAGTCGCGGGTGATCTCGAACGCAAAAATGATGAATGTGAATGTCGCGTTGGCTGCCGCGCCAAACACCGCCCCCATGGCCACCAGGGCAAACGCTCCCGCCGGCAGGTGCGCACCCGGTATCAGATGATTCATTCCCACAGCAAACGCCGCTCCCATGGCCGCGCTGCTCATGAACATCGGCGCCAGCAATCCCCCCGAGGTTCCCGATCCGAGAGATATCAGCAACGCCAGCGCCTTGAATACCATGATGCCCAGCAACAAATTCAGCGCCAGCCGTTCATTCAAAACATCCGAGATGGTGTCGTAGCCAACGCCCAACACGCGCGGCATGAAAAAGCCGATGACCCCAAGCCCCACGCCGCCAATCGCCGGCCACCACAGCTCATCGACGGGCAAATGCTCGAACTGGTCTTCGACCCAATACAACGCCCGGCTGAATCCCACCGCGGCAAAGCCGCACACCACGCCGAGCAGGATGTAGTACAACAGATTTGACGGAATGCCGAAGTCCACGGCCCCCATCTCGAACATCGCGTTGCGCCCCATCACGACAAACCGGGTAGCCGTCGCCAGGGTGCTCGCGACCACGAGCGGAATGAAGGATCGTGGCCGAAATTCGAACAGCAGCAGTTCAATCGCCAGAATGACTCCCGCGATAGGCGTGTTGAATGTCGCCGACATTCCCGCCCCGGCACCGCACGCCAGCAATACCTTGCGCTCGACCGCCGTCATGTTGACCAATTGCCCGACCAATGATCCGACCGCTCCTCCCGTCTGAATGATCGGCCCTTCCGCGCCGAATGGCCCACCCGTCCCGATGGCCACCGCCACCGAGAGTGGTTTGAGAATGGCGACCTTCGGGTGAATCCGGCTGCGGCTCGTCAACACTGCTTCCATCGCCTCGGGAATGCCGTGTCCCTTAATCTTCGACGTGCCATACTTGGCCATCAACCCGACCACAATCCCGCCTGCCGCCGGCAACAAAATTACCCACAGGCCGAGGTGGTTCCCGGCCGGGCTCGTGAACGCAGCGGAGAGCCGGCCAAAGAAGAACAGGTTGGTAAACAGGCCGATCAGCTTGAGTAACAGATACGCGATCAACCCCCCGCCAATGCCGATGCCGCCGGCCAGCACGGAAATCAATCCGAGCCGGAAATCCGCCGTCTGACCTCCCGGCATCTCGATGGGCCCATTCGAATTTGATAATCCTTGCATGACGCAATCCCGAGAAACGACCGACGCGAATTACAGGGGTATTCTTAACGCGACCGCCGTTGCCGTTCACAAATTACGACAACTTCTCCCGGGGTCAAAACGAAAGCGGATCCGCCCCACGAATTACCTGAGTGCGCCAGTCATGATTCAATCGCGCGATTCAAATCGGCGACGAGTGCGTCGATGTCCTTACAGCCACGGGCCCGGGCGGTCTGTTCGATGGAATGCGCGCCACCGCAGCAAAAATCCACCTTGTGCTTGCCGAAAACGGCGACGGTTTGCGGCCAGCGATCCGCCACCTCGCGCACGATCATGTCCTTGGTGATCTTCACCGGCGTGGCTGTCGTCGCCGATTTCCCGCAGCCGCAGCCGCAACCGGCTTCGCGTCGCGCCGCAAACTTCTCCCGGATGGTCTTAAGCAAACTCATTTCATTTTCTCCTTTGAATCTCTTCGTTCAACACTTTGATCAATGGTTGTGGATCAATGCCGTGTCGCCGCGCCGCGAATTCGATGGTCACGAACCGTGGCGGATCGTGCTGCATCGCCGCCAAGCCCGCCAGCCCGCCGTGGATCAGCACCGGCCGAACTTCGGGATGAATCTCCAGCAATTCAGCGATTCGTGTGGTCAGTTTCACCACGGATCCGCGGGCAAACTTTTCCGCTTTCGACCGCAGCGTCATGGCCATGTTAATTGCGAACATCACCAACGCGGCAAATACGAGAACGCCCGCCGCCTCCGACCATGCATAGCTCCACGCCGTCTCGAACACTTTGTTGAACGCCATGGAAAATGCCAGCGTGCTGCCCGCAGCCAACGCCCAGAACGAGGCGCGCATCAGACGACCGCTCCAGAGGTTCACACCGTTGAAGATTGGCAGGACGCGATAGGTCACACCGAAAATCATGGGGGTGATGAACCCGATCGCCATCGTGTGCCGGGCGGAGGCGCTCAGGCGAAATACGTCCGCGTGGAACGGGATCCACGCGACCACCAGCAGCCACGCGTAAGCCAGTTTGATGAACCACGCGAACGAATTGTCCACACCCTTGATTTCGATCCTGGTGCGGCGTCGCGCGAAAATGCCCAGCGCCCAGACAAACAACACAATCGCCGCCGCTTCCAACGCGGATGCCGCCCACGCCAGTTGGTCCACCGGATATCGCAGGAAGATGGCGGCGTTCCACAACCAGAATGCCACGCTGGCCGCGGTCGTCCTGGGTTCGCGCAGTCCGAGAAAATGCGGCAACACGCGCAACGAAAAGCCAAAGATCATGTTGGCAATGAATCCGAAGAATGCCACGTGGATCCACAGCGCATCCTGCAACGCAGGAATGCCCACGGATCGCTTCAGGGCCATTTGCGCCACGATGCAGAAATTCCAAACCGCCAGCACCGCGAACCACGCCATGCTGGCCCAGATGAATTTCTCGTACGACTCGCGTTTCTGGTCCGACCGCGCCACCGTGGCCCCCATCATCCACACAAACAATCCCACCGCAACGAGTTCCATGGTGCCCGAAAGGAACAGCGCCGCCGCCATCGCCGGATGCCTCGCGAACGGCTGGGCGATCACCCGCGTCAGCACGCCGAGGAACATCAGCCAGAAGCACGACTTCACCGCGCGCACCGATTGCAGGGGTTGCATCTTCATTCGTGGAACCGCGTGAAGCGCCACGCCCATAATGAACAATCCGACCCAGCCGAAGATTTGCGCATGACCGTGAATCTGCTTCAGCACGCCGCTGATTTCGAAATACGATTGAGCGAGTGTGATCCGAGTGAGATTCACCACGCCCAGGCCAAAACCGGCCGTCAGCGCGACCACGAACGCGCCAAGGACGAATCGCCTGTGCAGAGACTCGCCCTCCACTTCCGCGGCGCGTTCCGTGTCCCGTTTCCATCCTTCCTCTTTCCACTCGCCGCGTTGCGCGCGGTTCAGCTCCTCCACGAACTCGCGTAACGGCACGCGATGGGCTGCGGCAAAAATGAACAACGGCTCCGTCGGGCCATATTCGCCACCGCATCCCGCGATTCCATACTTCTCAAACACTGGTCGACATTGCGGATAGACCCGGTTGATCTCGGACACCAGCATCGAGTACTGGATCGGTTCCGCCGGATTGGATTCCGTCGTGGTATTCATGGATGCACCAGGCAACCCTTGCAACGCACAGGGTCTGTGTCGGAGTGATAAATACTGCACTGAGGGTTGCCGCCGACTTCGAGATAACCCACCGCACCCTGTTCGATGCGGAAAATGGCGTGATCGACCAGCGTGTATGTACCGGGCACTTTCGCGTCAAACTCCACCACCGTCGCGCCGCCGGAGGGCACCAACGTCGTCTGCACGGACCGCGCCGGCATACTGATCAAATCGCCTTCCCGATAGACCCTGTCAAAGATTGTGCCGATGACGTGAAACGACGAGATCAGGTTCGGGCCGGCGTCGCCGAAGTAGATGCGGACGCGCTCGCCCACCCTGGCCCGGAGCGAGTTCTTTCCGGTCAAGGAGTTGACCCGACCGTTGAAAACCACGAAGGTCGGACGCTCCTGCAAGCCTTTCTCGTGCGAATACTCCAGAAACTCGGCGTCCTCCGGCGCGTCCTTTGTGTACACCTCGCTTTGCATCACGTAGAATTCACGGTCCACCTTCGGCAGTCCGCGCTTCGGCTCGACGAGTATCATCCCGTACATCCCATTGGCGATGTGGTCCATCACCGGCGGCGCAGCGCAGTGATAAATGTACAACCCGGGCTGCAGCAGCTTGAACCACGACACGCGCTCCTCGCCCTTCACCACGGTGGTCACGGGCGCGCCGCCACCCGGCCCCGTCACCGCGTGCAAATCGCAGTTGTGCGGCTTGCCGCTGTCGTCAGTATTGGCGACGTGGAGTTCCAGCGTGTCGCCTTCCCGCGCGCGGATGAACGGTCCCGGCGTATGCCCGTTGAACGACCAGTAGGCGTACTTCACATCGCCCTTCAACTGGTTCGTGAACACTCCGCTGGTCAGGTGCACTTCCACAATCGCCGGAGGTCGCCTCCCAATCGGCGGCGGAACATCCGGCGCGAAAGTTAGTTGTGCCTGCTCCCGCAACGGGGCAGCGGCGACGGCGTGCGCCACCGCAATGATTCCTGCCACCGCAAGTGAAGTTGTGATCGGCTTCATGTTCGGCTACATCCTTTCTGACACCGTGCACGATAGCACCGACGCCAGAAAAGCCGATTGACGCAGGTCAACAATTCCATCTATTCGCCCGAAGGGCGTATCGGCCAGCATTTTATTTGGTTAGATGGCGGCTTGTGTGGCGGTGTGGACCACATAGCCCACCAGCAGCAGGTTGCCGACCCCGGCGAGAGCCTCACCCGGAGTCGCGGCTAGGAAGAACGGTCTTAGTAACGGTGCGCCACGGTGTTGCCGTTGAAATCCGAGGCCATGTTGCGCGTCGTGCCTCTCACGACTTCTCCGATTTTGTCAAATGTCAGAGGTTAACGCCTGTGCCAAATCCACGTTGTGGCTAGTCCCTTGGCACCTCAGGGCAAAAAAACGTTCCATCCCGACGAATCTCTGCAACCGCGATATCAGTGAGCGTTACCGCCTTTCCGAGCTTGCCTTTCAGCGTCCATCTTTCGACAGCTCCATGGCCAGTCATAAGATTGCATTGAATCTCAAAGCTGTCGCCCTGTAGCTGCAGCATGGGATCTGCGCATAGCGAACGAAGGGCCTCGGGATCCTTCTCCCTTCCTTGAAGGAAATCGTTCAGCATCGGCTCAAGTTTTCCCGACGGTTTTTCGACCTTTTGCTCCATAGATTCCAGGAAGCCACTCGTAAGCGCTATCCTGAATGGCCCTTTGAATAAGGCTGAGACATATCCAACGTAAACGCCCAGTTTCACAGGGTCTTCCAGCTCACAGGGTGATGCGAAAAGGTCCGCCAGCGTATCGTTGATATAAGGGAAGCCTTTCGGCTGGTTGATCCACACCCATTTGTCAGGAAGGGCGAGGTAGATGCGGCAGTGACGGCGACGGTCTCTTAGCAGAACAACGGCTTTATCGCGCGCCCTGTAGTTGTTCACCTGCCACCCGGACGGTTTTCCTCGCAAAATCTTGGAAGCTGACGCAACGACATTACTTGGCACGTCGGCCCAGGTCCATCCTGGGTAGTTGACTGGGCAACCGAGATGAATGCTGCTTCCCTCCGGCTTCCATTCCCAAATCTCGGCAGTCTCTGCCGTACCGCCCTCCTTGACCGGTCGTCCAGCGCTCGCCTCTGCGTTTGAGGGCAGGCACCGGACAAAGACCAAGCACAGTAGAAACCACCGCACCAAAGAATTGAAAAATCGTAGGTGGGGTTGACTCTTGCCCAATGATAGATTCTGCATCATAAGCGTAATCCAACTTTGAGATGCTAACTCCCCCGCCGGTCTGACTGCAAGATTTCCTGGAGCCGCTAAATCTTCTCGCCGCCGCGCGCGATGGCTTCCAAGCGCTGCCGATTCTGGACGCGGATGAGGCGACCGCGAAAGGTCAGGATGCGACCCTTCGCCAGACGCGCGAGCATACGCGAGAAGGTTTCTTTCGTGGTGCCGAGCATTTGGGCCATGGTCGTCTTGCTGATGGTCACGGAAATCGGGCGGCCGGGCTCGACCGGCAGGCTGAGGACATAACTGGCGAAACGGGCCGGTACTTCCTTGAGGGTGAGATCGGTCAGGGCATTACGCATGTGGCTGAGCCAGGCGACCAGTGTGCCCATGATCTTGAAACTGAGGTGCGGGTCGCGCAGCAGGAGTTGGCGGAACCCGTTCTTCTCAATGGAAATGATGGTGCTCGGACCAAGCGCCTCCGCCGTCGCGGGATATGCGTCCATGAATATGGCCGCCTCGGCGAACGACTCGCCGGCTTCGACCACGTGAAGCACCCGTTCGCGTCCGTCCGCGCCAACCCGAAATATCTTCACCGCCCCGCTGGCGATGAGAAAAAAACTGCGAGACAGCTCGCCCTCGCGGAAAACGGTCTGGCCCTTCCGATACTCCTTGCGTAGCGCGATCGGCTGGATCGCCCGAAGCTCGCGCTCGTCGAGGTCGGAAAACAGTTTGCAGGTGCGGAGCAGGTACGTTGGGTCCGTCGCCACAGACGGGACTGTACTGTGACCGGCCAAATGTTGTCCAGCTTCGGAAGTCCCGCGCCGCT
Organism: Verrucomicrobiia bacterium; assembly: GCA_049515295.1. Lineage (GTDB taxonomy): Bacteria > Verrucomicrobiota > Verrucomicrobiia > Palsa-1439 > Palsa-1439 > Palsa-1439. Next base: position 27,816 of record JBEKUF010000011.1, read on the forward strand.
TCACCCCTATGCGCGGCCCAGGTCGCGCCCGCGCAACGCGAACCAAATCGTGCCGAGCGCGCCGAACGCAAATGCCGACAACAGGTTCCATCGCGGGCTCGCCTGCCAGAGAAACGCTCCGCCGAGGGCCGCGATGGACACGATCACGTCGCGAATGAGGTAATAGAGGCCGAACACGCCCGCCTTTCGGTCCTCGGGAGCGAGATCCATGATCAGCGCCTTGCGGGTCGGTTCGCCGAATTCTTTCAACCCGCGGAGCACAAACGCCACGATCAACATCCCGAACGACCGCGAATACAGCAGCAGCAGCGGAAAAAACGTGAAGAAGACGAACGTCATCACGACAAACGGCTTCTTGTGACTGCGATCGGCCAGATACGCCACCGGAATATAGATCAGGATGGCCGTCGCCATTTCGACCGTGCGCAGCACGCCGAACTGCAGCGCGCTCACCGGCCCCGGCGCGCTGGCCGTCCCCACTGCCCACACCACGACGAACGCATACGGAATCTGCTCGCAAAACCGCACCAGGATGTCAGCGACCAGCAACTGTCTCAAATCGGCGTTCACGTGCCGCCACAGCCGCAAGGGGTTGTGTTCCGCCTCGGTTCTCTCGTGCGGTGCATCGTCTTCAATCAGGAACTGTTGTAGGATCGCCGCGATCACGGCCATCACCAACGCCCCGATAAAAGCCAGCCGCACGCCTTGTTCGACCCCCCATACCTTGATGAATGCGCCGCCCACCACCGGCCCCAGCGCCATTGGCACGCGCCGCACCAACGAGTGCAGCGAAACCCCCATCGCTCGTTTGTTCTTTGGCAGAACCTTGGCGACCAGACCCATCGTCGCGGGCAGCGAGATCGCGGTCCACGATAGAAACAAGGCCGCGCCTCCCAGGAACGCCTGCCACGTCGGAACCAGCACGACGATCAAGAAGCCGATCATCGACGCGATGTTGAACACCAGCAGGGCGCGCTTCGTGCCGAGCCGGTCGGAAAGGTAGCCACCGGGAAACGAGTACAGCGCCCCGAGCAGGTTGTCCATGGCGTTGAGGAACCCGATCGAGATAAAGCCGCCGCCGAGCGCGAGCAGATAGAGCGGGAGGAATTGCTCGGCCATGTGCTCGCCCATGCCCACCAATACGACCATCCCCAGCAATCCGACGATGCTCCGACGCAAACCGAGAAAATCGACCAGCCGTTCGCGCGGTACTGCCGCCCGTTCTGGCGTGGATGTCATTGCGTCTTGTTTAAAGCCCCTGTTCGAGAACCGCAAGAACCGGTTTTGGCGCCGTCATCCGAGACTTCCACCACACACCGCCGCGGAGTATCTTGTCCTTCAGTTTGCGTCCAACCACGACAGAAGAAGCAAGCGGCTCGATCCATTCTCGTTGGATCGGCATCGCCGTTTTGCTGGGGCTGACCCTATGCATGTTCGGCGACGTCCTGTTCACGAGCCGGCCCGTCGTGTTGTCGGACAGCGGAAACGATCTCGCCTCACAATTCATCTACTGGCGGGCGTTCACGGCCGACCAACTCCGTCATGGCCATCTGCCTCTGTGGAATCCTCACGTCTTCTGCGGCATGCCGTATCTGGGCTGGGCCCAAACCGCGGTCTTGTATCCGACCAACTGGCTCGACCTGATCTTGCCGCTCTCACGCTCCATCAATCTCGGCATCGCGCTCCACGTCTTTCTCGCCGGATTCTTCACGTACCTGTGGGGACTGCGCCGTGGACTGCATCCCATCGCGGCGGTGGTGGCGGGCGCTTTGTTCATGTTCTCCGGCTCGTACTTTCTTCATGTCTACGCCGGGCACCTGTCATTATTGTACGCCATCGCGTGGACGCCTCTCGTATTCGCTTCGGTCGAGGAGTGGATTCGGACGCGGACGCCGGGTTGGGTGTTGGCTGGCATGGCCGCCATCACCATGCAGATATTCGCCGGCGATTTTCAGGCATGTTTCTATACGGCGGTCGCGGCGGGGTTGCTTGCACTCTTTGGATCGATCGGCTCACAGCACCGAACAAGGGTTCTCCTGGGGTTTTTCGGGATGTATGTCGGAGCCGCTACGTTGGGGGCCGTCCAACTTCTGACCAGTTTTCAAGCCGCTTCCGAAAGCATCCGTGGCGGCGGGGTCACCTATGAATTCGCCTCGATGGTCTCCCTCGCCCCCGAGAACCTGCTCACCCTGTTGGCGCCGGGATTTTTCGGCAACGAGATGACCCTGCCTTATTGGGGACGCTGGTATTGGTGGGAGATGTGCCCGTTCATCGGCGTGAGCGGGCTGGCGCTGGCGGTTTACGGCGCCGTTTGCGGGAGACGGGAACCTCGGCGCTCGCTGGTCGCGCTGCTGGTAATCATGCTGGTGTTGGCCTTGGGCGCGAATACTCCCTTGTTCAAAGTCCTCTACCGTTGGGTGCCCGGGTTCGATCGGTTTCGCGCCAACGCAAAGTTTATCATCGAAGCGTCGCTCTTCATGGCCATGCTGGCCGGAGCCGGCCTGGACCGATTACTCCACAATCCAAAGGGTGGGAAATGGCTGGCGTTGGGCGTATTCGTTACCGGGATCGCGGTGGGAATCGCCGCCCGACAACTTCACGCGGCGTCCGTCTCGCCAGAGCCGGCAAACTGGTGGTCCCGCGCAATCCAAGCAGTTGGTGCGACACAAGAATCGTATTTACCACCGACGTCCTATGCGGACCCCTCGTTCGCGAGACGGGTTGGAGAATTCGCTTCACAGTGTCTGTTTGTTGCCGCGGTCGAATTGCTGGTTTTGAGCGGGCTGGTGCTTTGTGCCGAAACTTCCCGATGGGGAGTTTACGCCGTGGCGCTGATGGCAATCGCCGAGGTGTTCGTGTTCGCCAGATCATCCCTGGCGACATTTGATCCGGCTTTTGCGGAAGCGCCCAAATTGAAATCTTTCCTCGACCAACGCCCCGGGGACTATCGCATCTTCTACCAACGAATTCCCAACATCGCCACGTGGCTCGGCAGGGAAGATGTCTGGGGGTACGCGCCACTGGCAACCAAACGCTATACCGAATTCATGGCGTTCACCCAGGGGCAGCCTCCGGACGGCACTGACCAATATATTGAGTTCTCCAGATTCCATCCGCTGTGCGCCATGCTGCGGTGGCGATACGCGTTTCTTGCCAACAAGGATGGCGAGCAAGTTCTCACGCAGAAGTCGATCATGCCCCGGCTTCAGTTGGTCCAGGAATTCCGTGTGATCGCGGGGCGCGATGAAATCCTCCAAGCGATGGATTCTCCGTCGTTTGACCCGCGGCAGCAAGTCATCCTCGAAAGCGAGCCCAAACCCGCGCCACAAACCTTCACCGAGAAGGGAACGGTCGCGCTCCTCGATTCGTCGGCGAACCAACTCACCGTCGAAGCCGACCTTCCTCATCCAGGGATTCTGTTGATTACCGACGCCTACAGCAACGGATGGCGGGCCCGTCCGTTGGAGGGCAGTGCGCAACGCGCCTATGACGTCTTGCCGGCGAATTACGTGTTGCGGGCCATTCCGCTGTCACAGGGGCATCATCACATCCTGGTCGAATATGCGCCGATTGGCTTTCGTGTGGGAAGGTGGATCACTGCCGTATCCCTGAGCGGTTTCGTGATCGCGATTGTCTTCCACGCGCGGAGAAAGCGGCGTCAACGACGATCAATTCTGGCTCCCTGACCGCTGCCGCTGCTCGTGCAAGGCCCTGGCCAGATTGTATTGCGCCTGAATGTCATCCGGGTTGAGCCGCGCGGCCTCGTAGAAGTGCGGAATGGCCTCCGCCAGTTTGCCCTGGTGGTAGAGAACGACGCCGATTCCGTCCTCCGCCCTGGCATATCGCGGATCAATCTGGAGCGCCGCGGTGAAATGCGTCAGCGCTTCCGTCTCCCGTCCCGCTCTTACCAACGTCACGCCCCAGTCATACTGCGCCTGTACAAAATCCGGCTTCAACCGCATTGTTTCGGTAAACGCCGCGCCTGCCTCGTCGAACTGTCGCGCGGTCGCCAACGCCAGGCTGAGGCCGTACCGCGCGTCGGGATTCGTCGGCGCCTTTTGCACCGTATCGCGCCAAATGGAAACCTCGGTTCGATAATCCCCATTCCGTTGAATCGTGGTGGCACCCATCCCCAGCGCGGCAAAGACCAGCGTTCCGAGGCTGAGCCACTTTCTGGCTTCACCCGACCCGGCGAGTTTGTCGATCATCGCCCGCGCGGCGACCACGGTTCCTGCCACCACCGCCATGAGCGGAACGTACATCCGATGCTCGAACACGGGATGCAGCAACGGGATCACGGACGATGTCGGCGCCAACGTTAGAAAAAACCACGCGCCAAGAAATCCCCCCGCGCTCTTGCGTGCCAGCAAGCACACGGTGATTATCAACACCCCCCCCACGACGCCGCATGGCAGCCAGAACAGCAACCCCGTCGATGGTTGCGGACGGCCATACAGCAGGCACAAGTGGTCGGGCCACAAGCTCAACCGTAAATAGTGGAGGATCACCCCCGGCTCCAGCGCCGCGTAATCCAGCCACGAGATAGCCCTGCCGCCAGACACAACACCCGCGCTGCCCATCCATTCTCGCCGACCAGCAAAGAGAAAGGCTGCGGCCAACAGCCAACAGGTTCCCAGGCCGACATACAGTCGCCTGCGGTTGCGCCAGAGTTCCGACCATGTCCCCGCGAGGAATGTCCAGTCGTACGCCAGCACCAGAAGGGGAACGATCGCGGCCACCGGTTTCGATCCCATGGCCAGTGCGCAGGAAAGTATGGACAGAAAGTTCCAGGCGTTAGCCCGCCCGGCCGTCGCTCCGCGGATGACGCCATACAGCGTGAGAACAGCGAACAGCCCCGCCATGCCTTCCGAGCGTTGAATTACATAGGTCACAGTCTCCGTGTCGAGCGGATGCAGTGCCCAGAGCAAAGCCACGGCAAACCCCAGTCCGTCCGCCGCCTCGCCGAAACGGGCGACCAGTCGGTGCGTCCGCAACGTCCGCCGCACCACTCCCAGCAATGCGAGCGCCGCCATCGCATGCAGAAGATTGTTGACGAGGTGATAGCCGAGCGGATTCAGCCCGCCCAGGGCGAAATTCGCCGCCAGGCTCCATTGCACCACTGGCCGCGAGGTGTTGGCGAGCGGCTTCCACAATGGCCGGAGAGCGCGGATGTTCTGGTTGTTCAAAATCCACGGGACATCATCCAGAATAAACGGGCCGTGCAGGTTGTTGCCGTAAACCGCCAGCGCCCAAATCGCCAGCAGGACCGCCAGCCAGCGTGACCGTCTGTTGGATGGTTCGGAGCTCATCACGAGACA
>JBEKUF010000012.1:0-32944 GCA_049515295.1 Verrucomicrobiia bacterium
GTGGCGCTGGCGTATCTGCATCGGGTGCCACTGTCACGGGTGGCGATCTTGATAGCCGGAATGGCGATTGTCGTGGCGCCGTGGACGTGTCGGAATTATGTGGTGACGCATGGCGCGTTTGTGGCGGTGGCGACCGAGCACGGCGGCGTGACGACCTTCATCGGTAATTACCAGCCGACGCTTGGTCTTTGGGAAGGACCAGGGAAGTCAAAATGGATGCTGGCAGTCGCTCAAATCAACGCGGAACATCCCGGGGCGTCCACTGTTGAATTGGACCGCATCTTCTATCGAGCGGCATGGGAGGAGATGGCCCGCGATCCGGTGAAGGCTGTGGAGATATGCGCGCGCAAATGCGGACGGTTCTGGTTTGAATCTGCAGCGCGCCGCGAACTCAGTGCTGGGATAGTTCTTCAGTTGATCTATCTGGGCTTGCTGGGGGTCGGCCTGTGGCGGAGACGGCCCTGGGGTCTGGAGACCGTCCTGCCGCTGATATTGATTGCGTACGTTATGCTCGTACATGCCGTGAGCTATGCCGACCTGCGGTTCAGCCTGCCGGTCATGCCGCTGGTATGCGTGCTGGCGTGGTGTCCGTAACAGGTCTGTGCAGCGAAGTGGAAAGACATACGGTTCGGGCGTGTTGCTTCTCACGCAGCCCCGACCTCGGAATCGGGGTAAAAGGCGCGGAGATCACTGAGAACGGCGAGTCCAATCTTTGCCCGATTTGTTGAGGGGCCAAATCGGGCACAACTGTTCGCGAAACTGGCGATCGTTTTGGCGGGTTGATGACCCGGCTATACCTAAGAATCTTATGTATCATGGTGTGAGGCCAAACGCTGGAGGGGGCGTCAGGAGGGAGATTACAAGAGGCGAACACCTAAGAATCTTATGTATCATAGTCTCAGAGTTGGGCGGATACATATGTTACATATGTATCATGGTATGGCGTCGGAGGTCGGGAGACGAGAGGCGGGAGCGGGCATGAAATTTGGAAGAGCGGAGGAAGGCGGGGAGACTTCCGTTGCGGCGGAACTCGAAATCGGAATGTCGAAATCCGAAACACAGGGTGGGGACGGAGATGGGCTATTTCGCGCAGCCCGACGATTGCGCAATATGTCGATAGCCGATATATCGACCATCGACATATCAGGGTATGAACGTGCTACCGATGCAAACAGGCGGGACGCCCGTTCAACGCGGCGAATTGATCACCGACTCTGGTGCGATGTACATGGCGCGCCCTTAGAATATTCCTCGACCGGCCTTCGCCGAGGCTACGGCTCGCAGGCAAGCTCGGAATGACGAACAGTATGCCAATGAGCGTGGGGCTGGTGCGAACAGGTGTGACAAGTAGGGGCCACCGCTGAAAACAGGAGGTGGCGGACGGGGCGTCCTCCACGACACGCGAGGGCGCGTGTGCTCCCCGAATGGACGCGATGCTCTGTGAGAGGGCGACGGGAATGCGTGGAGAGGCGGAGTTTGGATTTGACATGGATATCGAGTTGCGATATTGTTCTCACGTTGTGAGAAGAGTTTTTGTTCTTTGAAAGGGGTTGGGGGGCAGACTAATGCTCAATCCGCCTGCGGCGGACAAGCCACGCCTGAGGCGGACAAGGCGTGGGCTTCGCCAACGCGGGCTTCGCGGGGAGGGGTACGCCCCATATATGTAATTCTGCCAAACGAAGCCAATTTTCCGGGGTGTTTGATAGTGTGGATTATCTTGATGAACAAGGTGTTAGAAGCGCAAGTGCGCCGATTTAGCACATGGCTTCGTTTGCCGGAATTGGCTTCGTTTTGCGGGGTTGTGAGGGCCTTGCGAGGCAATTACAGCCGGAAAGAAGCACTGGCGAGCAGCGCATTTCCGGCACGCGGCGCGTTTCAGACAAGGGAACGCAGTACGGAATTGACGGCTTCGGCGGCGCGCTGAACGCGGAAGCGTTTCTCGACAGTGGTTCGCCCGGCGGCGCTCAATCGCTGGCGCAGTTTCGGGTCGCTGATCAGGGATTGGAGAGCCGGCTCCCAATCTTCCATGCGGCATGCCAGCAGACCGTTGACGCCATGGGTGACGATGTGCGGGGTCACCCCGACGGGAGACGCCACGACGGGGATGCCACAAGCCATGTACTGGAGAATCTTCACGCCGCATTTGCCGCGCTCCCATGGCGTGTCGGGCAACGGAGCGATGCCAATCCCAATTTGCGACAGTTCGCTCAGCTCTGTCTCCAACCGCCACTGGCGAAACTCGGTCTCAAAGCCGAGTTTCGACGGATCCCCTGACGCCACGATGCGGGGGGTGATGCCCAACGTTTCGAACGCCGGTTTCAGCAGTTTGAGGTAGTGGAGCGTCGTGCGGCTGCCGATCCACCCGACCAGACTCGAGTTGAGCGCCTGGGGGTAGTTCTCCAGGGGAATCGAACTGGGCACAACCGTAACGGTTTTGTTGAACCGTGAAGCGTATTCAGCCAGGAAGTCGTTCCCGGCGATAACGGCTGCCGCGCGCCGCAAAATGTCCTGGACCGCCCGTTCCCGGTGCAACGCCTGCAACACGCGCTGGCCGCCGACACGTGGGAGCCAGATCGCGTCGTCAAAGTCAAACACGAGCGGTTTACGGGCGGCGAGTTTCTTTTCGAAGCCGGAATAAAGGCCGGGGAAAACGCCTTTTTGGATGAATACAACATCGAAGTCATGGACTCGATCCAGATCATCGCGCCGCCGCCGCCACGCCGCCGAGAGCGCGGTCAGCCGCCAGGCTCTTCCCGACGAACCCAAGTACAGTCGGCGATACAGCGAATCCTCGATGGCGGGTGACACTTCACATTCCACGCCGAGTTTCTGGAGCCAGGGCAGCAACTGATAAACGCGGTACCGGCTCGACGGGCCGAGTTCACACGTTTGCGTGAGAAAGAGGACCTTCATGGCATCAGACGGTTGATCGAATCAGTTCTTCGTACAAAGCGATCAGTCGCTGGCTGATTATGTCGATTGAGAAATGCGCGTCGACATGTTGGCGCATTTGCGCGCCCAGTGCAAGCGTAGCGGATTGGAACAGCTTCGCCAACGCCGCCGCCAGAGCGCCCACGTCGCCGGGCGCGACCAGTTGACCGGGAAACCTGTCGGCGAGAACATCGCGAATCCCGCCGGTGTTGGAAGCCACGCAGGGCAATCCGCACGCCATGGCTTCCAGCAGGGCGTTCGGCATCCCTTCGTGCAAGGAGGGCAGGACGAAGGCGTCCGCAGCTCGAAAATACGGTTCGGGCTCGGCGTGTATCGGGGCAAACGAGACGGCTCGTCCAATGCCCAGGTCATCAGCCAGATGTTTCCATGCCTCTGTCTGTTCGCCGTCCCCAAGAAACAACAGCCCTGTGTCTGCGGGGAGCGAGCCCCTGGTTTGAGCGAACGCCCTGATGAGGATGTCGCCTCCCTTCAGCGCAACGTGTCGTCCAACGTGCAAAATGACATGTCCCAAACGAATGCCGAGTTGGTCGCGTTGGCGACGCTGCTCTTCGGCTGTGGAAGGTGAAAAGCGCCGCGTGTCGACTCCATTCGGCAGGTACACCGAGGCTTCGGGACGCCGGAGGAACGGGCGAAGTTCCTCGGCGGCGGATTGGCTTGGACAGAGGAATCGATCGACTCGTTGCAACGTCGGTCGGAACAGGCGCAGCGCCAAACGGGGCGACTGGAAGAGTAGCGGCACATCCGTACTGGATGGAAGCTTCAAGAGGGTGGGCAAATGCAGCCGCGTTGCCGTCCACAATCCTACGGCGGAGAACCGGTACAGGGCATGAAAATGGACCACGACCGGTCCCGCGCGTCGCGCGTCCAGAAATTCCTGTCGGAAGACGCGGTGCAGTTTTGGCACCGATGCTGCCGGGATCGTGCGGGTGCGATCACGCAATTCGGAGGGCTCACAATCGGAGAGAATCCGCAGGGGCACACCGTGTGTGATCAGCGCGCGCGCGAGTGTCAACGCCTGGCGCTCGTAACCACCCGTACGATTGATTCGCGGTATGATGAAGAAAGTTGTTCCGCGCCTCATGGTGATGCGATCCCACCCCACACGTTCACAAACCCGAAGCCTACACAGTGCTGTGACCGACTGCAACATCGGCGCAGTCGAGGGGGCAAACAGATTGTTTGACCTGCCGAAGCGCCGTTTTGTATGCTGCAAGAGGCAGGTCCAATGACGAGGCGAACCCTATTTCTGTATCTGACGAAGCACTCGGGCCATTATTCGGCGGCCATGGCGATCGAGACGGCCATGCGCCGGCTGGATCCGCACGTGGAGACGATGCTGCTGGACTCCTTCAGCCACGCGAACCCGGTGCTGTCGAAAGTGACGCTGAAGGCTTATCTGGCGGCGTTGAAAACCGCACCCGAGATCTGGGAGTGGATGTATGACAACCCGGGTTTCAAAGAGCGCACGGCAAGAATTCGCGAACTGCTCAATCGCGGCAACTCTCGCAAGCTTCAGCGGGTATTGGACGAATTCGATCCCGATGCCATCGTTTGCACACAGGCGTTCGCATGCGGGGTGATGGCTTCCTGGAAGCGGGCGACGGGCCGCAAAGCCCCGATTCTGGTCGGTGTGCTCACAGATTTTGTGGCGCACCGCTACTGGGCCGATCCCAACGTGGATCTGTATATCGCCCCCAGTGAAGACACACGCCAGAAGCTGGTATCGCAAGGGGTACTCCCCGAGCGAGTCGCCGCGTTCGGCATCCCCACGAACGAGTGCTTTCAGCAGGCGATGGACAAGGCGGCGGTGGTCAAGAGCCTGGGTCTCACGCCCGATCTTCCCAAAATTCTGGTAATGGGGGGCAGTCTGGGGCTCGGCCCCATGAAGTCGGTCATCCGCAAGCTCAACAAATTGCCGCAGCCGTTCGACGTAATTGTCGTGACGGGCAAGAACAAGGAACTTCAGGAGCAACTGGCGCGTAAAGGCCCCAAGCTTCGCCACACCACGAAGATTTTCGGGTTTGTCGAAAACGTGCAGGAGTTGATGGAAATCTCCGAGATCATCATCACGAAACCGGGTGGCATCACGACTGCCGAAGCGCTCGTAAAAAGACTGCCGATGATCATCATCAATCCCATTCCCGGCCAGGAGGCAAAGAACACGGAGTACTTGCTGTCGCAACACGTGGCCGTCGAGGCCGAGGACGCCAACGATGTGATGCTATTTGTGGATGAGTTCCTGCGCAATCCGCGCAGACTGTGGACCATGCGGGAGGCCGCTGCCGCACTGGGACGCCCGCGCTCCGCCGAGAATGCCGCTCGGGAAATCCTGCGCCTCCTGATCGCCAATTCCGCGGTGGCTGCATGAAATACTATTGGCTCAAGTTCGCCGAACTGCTCGCCAGACTGTTCCCGCGGCGCATGAGCTACGGCATCGCCCGCCGGCTCGCGGACCTGTATGTCCTGTTCGACAAGCGTGGCCGGGAGAGCGTGATCGCCAACCTCCGGCAGATCCAAGCCGGCAGTGGCGTCGCTCTGTCCCCGCGGGCGCTGCATTCGCTCGCCCGCGAGAATTTCCTGAACTTCGCCAAGTACCTTGTCGATTTCTTCAAGTTCCTGCGCCTGGACCGCAAACAGATGGAGGACATCATACACTTTGGGAATGTGCCGGAGGTCCTCGACAACTTGCTCGCGCATGGCAATGGAATCATCTTTCTCAGCGCGCACCTCGGCAATTGGGAACTGGGCGCTGCCGCGCTGGCGGCGCTGGGATATAAACTCAACGCCGTCGCGCTGCAGGTGCCTGACAAGAAGCTGAATGACCTCTATAGGCACTATCGGGCTCTGCGCGGGCTGTATCCAATCCCTTTCGGGCGAGCCGGTCGCGAATGCATTGCCGCTCTGCGCCGCAATGAAATTGTCGCAGTAGTTGCCGACCGCGATTTTACCGGCTCCAGCCAGACCGTGGAGTTTTTCGGTCGGCCGGCGCGACTGCCGGACGGCCCGGCGAAACTGGCCCTCGCCACCGGTGCACCGCTGTTACCGATTTTCATGGTGCGGTTGCCGGATGACACCTTCGCGTACATCGTCGAGGAGCCGATTTGGGCGGACAAATCCCATCAGACCGTCGATGACATTATGCGTCAGATCGCGATCGCGCTGGAGCGCGTCATCCGCCAGCATAGCGAGCAGTGGTATCTGTTTCACAACCTGTGGGACATCGAATCGGATCGCGCGCTCGCCACGGCGACAGCATTCGGGGCCTCGGCCAAGGAAGTATCAGACTCGGGCACGAACCGAGCCGGCGCTCATGACTAGCCGGTCCATTGCGTTGATCCCGTCCTATAACGAAGCGGAGCGGGTCGGCGAGGTTGTGGCTCGGGCACGCCCGCACGTTGACGAAGTCGTGGTCGTCGATGACGGTTCTACCGATGATACGGTTGCGGTCGCGCAACAGGCCGGTGCGACGGTTCTGCGTCATCAACAAAACCGCGGGAAGGGCGCCGCGATTGCCACGGCGCTGGACTACTTTGGGCGTTCGGATGCCGAGATGGCCATCCTCCTCGATGCCGACGGCCAACATGATCCCGCCGAAATCGACAACTTCGTCGAGGCGGCCGAAAAGGGCAGAGCGGATGTCGTCGTGGGCAGCCGCATGGGGGACGTCGGCCCGATGCCGCGGGTGCGGTTGTGGACAAATGTGTTTACCTCGTGGGTCACCAGCAAACTGGCGGGACAGAGAATTCCCGATAGTCAGTGCGGGTACCGGCTGCTGCGGCGCACCGTGCTGAAGGACCTGAAGCCGTCCACCGTGCGGTTTGAAACGGAGACCGAAATGTTGATTCAGGCTGGTCGCGCCGGCCACAAAATTATCAGCGTCCCCATTCGCACCATTTACGAGTGCGGACGCGCCAGCCGCATCCATCCCTGGCGGGACACCGTGCGGTTCTTCCAATTGGTGCGGAAATACTGGTGAGAGGTGGTGGCTAGCCCGGCGCGCGGCCCGCGAATCTTCTGGGCTGACAACGGTGGGGCCATGTGCTACACGTAGCGACCCTTTATGCAAGTGGTACACCAGTTGATCGACCTGTTTCTGCATCTGGACCGGCATCTGAACGATGCGATGCAAGTCCACGGAACGGCTTGGACCTATGCGCTTTTGTTCGTGATTATTTTCTCCGAGACCGGTTTCGTCGTGACCCCATTCCTGCCGGGCGATTCACTGTTGTTCGCTGCGGGGGCGCTGGCGGCGACGCCGGGCAGTCCGTTGAGCGTGGGGTGGCTGTTTCTGCTGTTGGCTGGCGCGGCGGTCGGCGGGAATACGGTGAACTATTCGGTTGGTCGCCTCTTCGGGGACAGACTGGCCGCGAAGTTTCCGCGGATCATCAAGCCAAAGTACCTCGAAAAGACGCATGCGTTTTATGAGAAGTACGGTGGCGAGACGATCATCATCACGCGGTTTGTGCCGATCGTGCGCACGTTTGCGCCGTTTGTGGCGGGAGTGGGGCACATGACCTACCTGAGATTCAGCGTCTACAATTTTCTGGGGGGTGTATTGTGGGTGTGTCTCTTGCTGTTTGGCGGTTACTGGTTCGGTCAACTGAATTTCGTGAAGAAGCATTTCGGCATTGTGGAATTGGCCATTATCATCATCTCCGTGTTGCCGATGGTGATTGAGTTCTTGCGTGCGCGCAAGAAAGTGTGATTAAGTAGTCTGTTCTTGGAAGGCTGCGGCGGCGACGTGGGTCGGGCTGGCTCCGCGCAGGTCCGACAGGCGTTGGACTCTTCGATTTGGCTGGCGCGTCCCGAAAGCGTTCGGGAAGGTCGCAGGCTCAAGCCTGCGGGGCAAATTTAGTCAGTGGTCGGTTCGGGACGTAGCGCAGTTTGGCTAGCGCGCTTGGTTCGGGACCAAGAGGTCGCGGGTTCAAATCCCGCCGTCCCGACCATTTTTCCAGTGGTCGGCGGAAGACGGCCTGCCTCAATGCGGCAACCACACAGGCTTGCCGTGGAACTTGACACCTCTGCCTTCGAGTGCCTTGATAAGCTTGCTCAACCAATGGACAAAAGCGTCGAACCGCCGCAAAATGGCGTCTTCCGATTTTGCGGCCTCAACATCATCGCTCTTGAGAAGGGTCGTCGGGCCGCCTTCCCGAACATGGATGCCGCGCGCGCGACGCGACACTTCCGTCTTCCATCGCTCCAGGGCGACCATGCGCGCGTCGAGCGTGTAATCCGTCGGGCGGATTTTCTTGAGCACATCCTTGTCGGCCGAGGTCAACTGCCCGTGTTTGACGAACAGATCGACAACGATTGGACACAACCGTTCGGCCGCTTCGAGATGCTCGAAGGCGGGTGGCACGGCAACGCTTTCGGCGTTGACGGACGTCGACTGCGCGACGGCAGCGGGAGCCGCCACTTTGATTGGCTCGGGGGTGGGACCGAACGAGCGGATGATCCGTGACGTCCCTTGCTGGCTGCCGATGTGCAGTACTTTCACGGCAGTATGCGCGGCCTTCAGTTCACTTTCAATTTCCTCGCGCGCGGCGACGGAAAGCAGCATGGCCTGCGCTACAGTATCTACGGTTGCCCGCAGGGATTTCCGCATGAACAGGTCCTGTACGACCTCGACGGCATGGGCATTCTGGATATCAAGCAGGTCATGGTTCGTCATTGCATCGATCACCGCCAGGACATCCTCACCGGGTGGACCGATGTGTAATCCGAGGCTGTTCTGGATGGATTGGGAAAGGTGATCGAGATTCGGATGCTTCTGAGCACCAAACATTCCGCCGAATAGTGACATAGCGCTCCTCCCAAGGTGACGAGCCCAGTATAAGCCGACCGAGCGCCAAAATGCAAGCACGTAAGGGTCGGTTGGATTCGAAAACCGCGACGGCTCGCACCGTGGTGTATGACGAGTCACGAGCCGTTCTCTTGACTGGTCTGCGGTTTGTCGATACTCTGCTGGTTCGACTGTATGGTGAAACGCGCGACGGTCTTTTATACAGGGAGGGTGCAGGGCATTGGGTTTCGGTACACCGCGCGTGAAATTGCTTGCGGTTATGACGTGACGGGATACGCTCGTAATCTGCCGGACGGCCGGGTGGAACTGGTTGCCGAGGGAATCGACGATGAGGTTCGAGCGTTCGTGGAGGCCATACGGGCCAGCCAACTTGGAAGCCACATACGAAATGCCGACGTGAATTGGAGCGCAGCCACGGAAGAATTCCGTAGCTTCGAGATACGACACTGATGGATGCCATTCGAACAGAACAACTAACGAAGAAATACGATCTGGGCTGGCGAAAGGGTAAACTGTTGGCGCTGGAAAAGCTCAACCTGCGGGTCCGGGAAGGCGAGGTGTACGGCTTGCTCGGGCCGAACGGTTCGGGCAAGAGCACAACGCTCAAGTTGGTGCTCGACCTCGTCGTACCGACGGACGGGAGCGCGTGGATTTTCGACGTGCCGTGCAGCAAGGTCGAATCGCGGCTCCATGTGGGGTTTCTTCCGGAAAACCCCTACTTCTACCGGTACCTGACGGGCACGGAGACGCTCGAGTTTTACGGGAGACTGTGCGGCATAAACCGCGCGCCATTGAAGAAGCGGATCGACGAATTGCTGGATCTGGTTGGCCTGACCCGCGCGCGCAACCGTCGGCTGGCGGGATATTCGAAGGGCATGCTGCAGCGGATCGGCCTGGCACAGGCGCTCATCCATGATCCGAAACTGCTGTTGCTCGATGAACCAACGGCCGGTGTGGACCCCATTGGTAGCAAGGACATTCGCGACCTCATTATGCGGTTAAAAGGCATGGGCAAGACGGTGCTGCTTTGTTCGCATCTATTGGCCCAGGTGCAGGACGTGTGCGACCGCATCGGCGTTCTCAACCGCGGGCAGATGATCTTGGAGGGCGATGTCAGGACGCTCATCAGCGATCAACGGCGGCTGAGCATTACGGTGCAGGACCTGCCCGAAGCGGCCCGCGCCCGTGTTGAGGAGGCCGTGCAAGCTGCGGGCGCATCGATTATATCGGTCGGACATCCGCAGACGACGCTCGAGGCTCTGTTCTTGGATGCCCTGAGAAAAGACGAGCGAGGAGCCGGCGACCATGACTGAGACCACGACTGCCGCATCATCCACGAACCGGGAGCGGGTGGGATTTTCCCTGCACCGCGTGAGTGTCATCGCCGTCAACACGCTTACCGAAGCCGTTCGCCAAAAGGTGTTCATCCTGTTCTTGCTGATTGGGCTGGTGTTCATCGGCTTGGCGGTGTTTTTCGCGCAATTTACCTTTGGCGAACAGATGAAGTTTATCAAGGACACCTGTCTCGGGGTGATCTCGGTCATCACCACATTGATCGCCATCGTGGGGACGGCGCAGTTGTTGCCGAGCGAGGTGGAGAATCGAACCATTTACACAATCCTGGCGAAACCGGTGCGACGATTTGAGTTTCTGCTCGGGAAGCTTTGTGGCAGCTTGCTGTTGCTGTTGTTGAGCATGGCGCTTATGTGTACCTTGTTCGCTGCAGTACTCTGGATCAAGGAGCAGGGGATGATTCGCGAACTGAGCCAGACGTACGTGGGCGAGTCGCCGGCTGCGCATGTGGAGGCACAGAAGGAAATCGAGCAGGTCCAAACCCAGCTTCGCGATGTGGAGTTGGTGAAGGCTTTGGTGGCCGAACTGGTGAGGGCGGCCCTCATCGCTTCGGTGACGCTTCTGGTGTCGACGTTTTCCACGTCGCTTGTGTTCAACGTCGTCGTGCCCTTCATGGTGTTTGTCGCGGGAATGTTGCGGGGAAGTGCGGCAGAAGTGTGGGGCGCTCACCGTTTGTTTATGGCGGTGTTGGCGGTGATACCGGACTTTGGATTGTTCAGCATCGCCGATGAGATCAACCTGGGGAAGGTGGTGCCGTGGGGCCACATTGGCCAGATTGTCGCCTATGGGGTGGCTCGGACCTTGGTGATCGTCGTCGCGGCCCATCTTGTCTTCTCGCGGCGGGAGATCTAAAGAATGTCCATGAAACTACTCGTGGCCATCCTCCTTTTCGGCATCGGGTTTACCCTGCTACCGTTGGAAGGTTCGCTGCGTGCCGAGCGGCTCCAGATGAAGTACGGAGGCTCCCGCGTGACGTTCCAACTGCGCGAGGCCATCGGGCAGAACCTCGCCATCGCGCTTCTGGCGGGGATGCGGGGCATCGTCGCCGATTTCCTGTGGATCCAGAGCCACGGTTTTTGGGAGAAACATGAATGGCTGCGACAATACCGTAATATCGAACTTGTCGTTACCCTGCAACCGCAGTCGATCATGTTTTGGGACTTGGGCCAGTGGCACATGGCTTGGAACATTGGTTATGGGGCGCTTTCGGATCCGCGGAACCGAACCAAAGCCGAAGGGATCATGCGCGAGCGTGAATGGCATGAAAAGGCGCGGGCATTCCTCAGCCGCGGAATTGAGAACATCCCGAACCGGTACGAGTTGTATTTCACCATGGGCTGGCTGTATTTCGAGAAACTGAGCAAGGACTGCGACGACCCGCCGTGTAGTGATGCGTTTTGCAAGAGTGCCGAGTATCTTCAGAAAGCGTCGAGCTTCTCCGATGCGCCACAGGTTGTTCCCCGGCTGTACGCGCGGGCGCTGGAAAAGTGTGGCGACCTCACCGCCGCGTACGAGGAGTGGAAACACCTGTGGTTTTTGGATCATTCCACAACCGAGCAGGCGTGGAATATCATTGAACGGGAAATCCGCAGACTGGAAGACGAACTGCAAGTCCCCAACGAACAACGCGTATTTACCAACAACGCGTCTTTTTACCAACCGACACCCTGACCATGCCCAGCCCCGCCATACGCTACGCAATCCTCAGTGATATCCATGGGAACCTGGAAGGGCTCAACGTGGTTCTCAGGGACTCGCGGGAGCAGAAGTGCACGCATTACGTCTGTTTGGGCGACATCGTCGGTTACGGGCCAAATCCGAAGGAATGCCTCGACGTGATTCGTCATCTGGAGTGCCCTGTAATTATGGGCAACCATGACGAGTACTGCACCTCGGATATCGAACTCACGGGGTTCAATCCGATGGCCGCCGAGGCCATCCGCTGGACCCGCACCCAGTTGAGCGTCGAGGAGAAGGCCTGGTTGCGCGACCTCAGGTATGTTCGGCATGTCGAATCCTTCACCATTGTCCACGCCACGCTCGATCTGCCGGAAAAATGGGCGTACGTCTTCGACCGGTTGGCCGCCCAGGCCAGTTTCAATTATCAGCACACGCCGGTGTGCTTTAATGGTCACACCCACGTGCCCGTGGCATTTGTTCGCGGTCCCAGCGGGCTGCAGGGCGGCCTGTACTCGAAAATCAAAATCGAGGTGGGCCGCAAGTATTTCATCAACGTCGGCTCCGTCGGCCAGCCGCGAGACCGCAATCCCAAGTCGGCCTACGTGGTGTTCGATCTCATGAGTAACGTCATCGAATTGCGCCGCGTGGATTACGACATCGGCACCACGCAAAAGAAGATTCGGGCCGCCGGACTGCCCGAGTCACTGGCCGAGCGCCTGGCCCATGGCCGGTAAGGGGTCGCCCACGGTGCACGGCCACGGATGTACGCATCCAAACCCGGCGCTTCACAGAAACGCGGGCGCATCGTAAGCTCGCTCCAGATGCGGATTCTTATCATCAAACCCAGTTCACTCGGCGACGTCGTCCATGGCCTGCCGACGGTCAATCTGATCCGCCGGAAATATCCCCAGGCGCATATCTCCTGGTTGATTAACGACACCCTCGCGTCGCTGCTGCGGCACAGCCCGATCATCGACGAACTCATTCTGTTCGAGCGGCAGCGCTTTGGTTCGCTGATGCAGCTTCCAGAATTTGGAAGGTTCCTTGGCGCGCTGGGAAGGGGGCAATTCGACGTCGCCGTAGACCTGCAAGGGCTCCTGCGTAGCGGCATCATGACGTGGGCAACACGAGCACGGCGCCGGATCGGATTGAGTGACGCCCGTGAAGGGGCGCGGTGTTTCTATAACGAGATCGTCAGCGTTCCGCGCACGCATGCGGTGGACCGGTACTTGTTGGCCGCGCGCCACCTTGGGTGCGACGCTTTGCCCGTCGAATTCCCACTCGGCGTGTCTGAATCCATTGCTCCGGAAGGCCTGATTGCGGTGAGTCCGTCGGCGCGTTGGGCGACGAAATTGTGGGGCGGCGACAAGTTCGCCGAACTCATCCGTCGCCTTCCGCCGGAGCGCGTCGTGTTGACGGGTTCGGCGGTTGAACGAGAGTTCATCGACCAGATTGCCCAGGGACGTCGCAATCTCGCCGGTCAAACCGATCTCTTTCAGTTGGCAGAATTATATCGGCGTTGCCGGGTCGTCATCACCAACGACAGCGGCCCGATGCACCTCGCGGCGGCGGTGGGCACTCCCGTGGTGGCCATCTTCGGCCCCACCGATCCCGCGCTGACCGGGCCCTACGGCAGCCAGCACGTGGTCCTGCGCGCCGGCATTCCCTGTTCTCCGTGTTTCAAGGACTATTGTACGAACCGGGTGCCAATGGAATGTATGAAACTAATCCGCGTCGAGCAGGTGTTGGAAGCAGCCAGCCGCCTTTGTTCGAACGTGTGAATTGCATTCGCGGCCCGTCACGGTTATAAATCGCTACAGGGATTCGCCAGATGATCGAATTGGAACAACAACTCCAGTCCGCCCGCGCCGAAGCCGAGCGCGCCGTGGCGACGTGCGCCGATCTTCCGTCTCTTGACCAACTGAAGGCGAGGTTTCTCGGGCGGAGCGGGATCGTGCCGGCCGCGCTGGAACAATTGGGCAAGCTTCCGAAAGCCGAGAAGCCGCGGATTGG
Organism: Verrucomicrobiia bacterium; assembly: GCA_049515295.1. GTDB lineage: Bacteria > Verrucomicrobiota > Verrucomicrobiia > Palsa-1439 > Palsa-1439 > Palsa-1439. The sequence goes on from JBEKUF010000012.1 coordinate 13,802, forward strand.
CAAGCTGGCCAACGAGGTGAAGACCGCGGTGACCGCGGCCATCGAGGCGAAGCGGGAAGAATTGGAGGCGAAGGCCGCGTCTTCGGGACTGGCCATCGACGTGACGTTGCCGGGGCGACGGCACCACATCGGCCACTTGCATCCGCTCACGCAGATTTTCGAGCGCACGGTGGAGATTTTCCGCCGCATGGGCTTTGCCGTCGAGGACGGCCCCGAGATCGAAGACGAATGGCATTGTTTCGATGCATTGAACACGCCGGCGGATCATCCGGCGCGCGATTTGCAGGACACGTTGTACATCGACGACAAGACCATGCCGCCCGACCGTGAGTACGGTCGCTATCTGCTGCGCACGCACACCTCGCCTGTGCAGATTCGCACGATGCTGAAGCAGAAACCGCCGATTCGCATTGTCGCGCCCGGACGCGTCTTTCGCCGCGACGAACTCGATGCCACCCACAGCCCGACGTTCCACCAGATTGAAGGTTTGTACGTGGACAAGAACGTGACGGTCGCCGACCTGAAGGGTACCGTCGAATTCTTCTTTAAACAATTGCTCGATCCCGAGACCAAAGTGCGGTTCAGGCCGCATTTCTTCCCGTACACCGAGCCGAGTTTCGAGATTGACCTTAGCACGCCGCAGTTTCGCGCGCGCGGCAAGGAATGGATCGAGATCGCCGGCTGCGGCATGGTCAATCCCAACGTCTTCAAGGCCGTCGGCTACCCCGACGACGAATATACCGGCTGGGCGTTTGGCTTTGGCATCGACCGCATCGCCATGGTCATGTGGTCCATTAACGACATCCGCCTCTTCACCGAAAATGACGTGCGGTTTTTGGAGCAGTTTTAGGGATATGCGGGTCTCTCACCTAACAGCAGAGAACATTCGTTGCTAGCATGAAATTCACCTACAACTGGCTGAAACAATACGTTGATGTGGATTGGTCGCCGCGTGAATTGGCCGACAAGCTGACGTTTGCAGGGATTGAAGTGGAAGATGTGGTTACCACCGGGGGAGGCGTGCTCCAGCAGGTCATTGTGGGTCAGATTCTTTCCAGCGACAAACATCCAAATGCCGAGAGACTCACCGTGTGCCGCGTCAATGACGGCCACGGTGAACGCCAGATTGTTTGCGGCGCGAAGAACTACAAGGTCGGTGACAAGGTGCCGCTGGCGTTGCCCGGCGTAGCCCTGCCCAACGGGATGATGATCAAGGAAGCGAAATTGCGCGGTATCGACTCTCAGGGCATGATGTGTGCGGCGGAAGAGCTTGGCTTGCCGAGGGGCGAAGATGGATTGCTGATTTTGCCGGCCGACACGCCGATCGGAATCACCTTGAGCGAAGCGCTCGGGGGAACCGACACGGTCTTCGATATCGAGGTTACTCCCAACCGGCCCGACTGGCTGAGCCTGATCGGCATCGCCCGCGAGATCAGCGCACTGACGGGGAACCCGCTCAAGTTTCCTGAGGCCACGGTTCAGGAGTCGGGTGAGCCGGTCGAGCAACTCACTTCGGTCACGGTGGAAGCACCTGACCTCTGTCCGCGCTACACGGCCCGCGTGATTCGCGGCGTGAAAATCGGTCCCAGCCCGGGGTGGCTCAAGCAGCTTTTGGAAAAGGTCGGGTTGCGCCCGGTCAACAACGTGGTCGACGTGACCAACTACGTGCTGCTCGAGTGTGGCCATCCATTGCATGCGTTCGATTACAATCGTCTAACGGAGCAGCGCGTCGTGGTGCGCCGCGCGACGAACGGCGAACAGTTCCTGGCCATCGACGGAAGCGCTCACGAGTTAACCAATGACATGCTGGTGATTGCCGATGCGACCCGCGCGGTGGCGCTGGCGGGCGTCATGGGCGGCAAGGAGAGCGAGATCAGCGACACCACGACGGACGTGCTGTTGGAGAGCGCGTGGTTTCTGCCCGCGAACGTGCGCAAGACCTCCAAGCAATGCGGGCTATCGAGCGATTCGAGTTATCGGTTCGAGCGCGGGGCGGACATCGACGGCGTGCTGTGGGCCAGTAATCGCGCGGCCCAGTTGATCCAGCGACTTGCCGGTGGACAGGTCGCGCGTGGAATCGTCGATATGCTGGCAAAACCGATTCAGAAGCGGCGGGTGCGTTGCCGCTATGCGCAGGTGAATCGATTGCTCGGCATCGAAGTGCCCCCCGAGACGGTCAAGAAGATTTTCAGCGGGCTGTCGCTGACCGTTGTTTCCGCAACCAGCGACGCCTGCCAGGTGGAAGTGCCGACGTTTCGTGTCGATTTGGAACGGGAAGCCGACCTGATCGAGGAAGTCTGCCGCATTTATGGCGTGGAAAGGATTCCCGCGAAGATGCAACCGTCAACGCCGGCGGTGTCGGAATTCGACGCGAAGTGGGATTCGCTGGCGCGCATGCGGCGGGTGTTGACGGCCCTCGGATTTCACGAGGCGCAGAACCAGACCCTGGTGGGCGCGGGCGAGTTGAAGCTGCAGAATCCGTTGAGTGCGGATCAACACGCGCTTCGAGCGAAGCTCGAGCCCGGGTTGTTGACAAACCTGCGCACCAACGTTTCCCGACATCAATACGACGTGAAGCTTTTTGAGATTGGCCGGGTGTTTGCCGCGGACGGGAAGGAATCGTTGCATCTCGCCCTGGCAGTGATCGGACGGCGGCAACCCGATTCCTGGGAGACAGGTCTACGGGAGGCGAGGCTGGATTATTACGATCTGAAGGGCGCGATGGAAGAGGTGGGGGACGCGCTGGGCGTGGCAGTCAGTCCCGCGATCCGGCAGATTCCGCCTCTTCAAGCAAAGAAACTCGATCTGCGTGATGCGGTGTACGTCGCGGAGCTGGATCTGGGCTCCGTGCTGGCGGCAAGAGGACGTGACAAGTCCTTCCGTGAACTTCCCAAGTTTCCCGCGGTGGTACGCGATGTCGCCCTGGTGGTGGATGACACGGTGTCGCACGCCGAGATCGTGGCGGCGATTGAAAATGCACGAAATAAACTCTTGGAACAAGTCGAGATCTTTGATATTTATAGAGGTACTTCGATACCGACGGGAAAGAAATCGATGGCGTACTCGTTGACGTTCCGCGCGGCGGACAGGACGCTGACGGATGCGGAGGTCAACGGGGCGCATGAACAGTTGAAACGTTCGTTGGTGCAGACGTTGAAGTGTGAGATTCGCGAAAGCTGACGCGCATGTGCAGGGTACTTGAGCGACGACCATAAAAGTGACTGGAATAAACTTGAATTCGATCGGGGCAAATGTTACAAGGGAATCAGGCGGGCGACCGTGGTCGCCGGTGTTCTTTGCCAAGGCAAGAGTTTCGAAATACCCTGCCATGTTCGTAACAAACGACACTTCTTTGAGCCAACACCGTCATTGACGGAGCTCGGTGTTCGGTTGCGGATTGCATGCCTTCACTGGAAGCATGAACCAGCCGGCAGAGCCCCCTAATCGTAAGGGGTTCAAAGATATCGTTTAGACGGCATTACGGCGGGGTATTTCGTTTTCTGCCCCGGCCGCGCGAAGCGTTCGGGCTCCCGTCGGTCAACGCCACGGATCACACGCAACTCAGAGTACGGGCCAGATTGGTGGTCATGACCGAGAATTTATTTTCCAACCAATCGCCGAAACCCGCCGTCACCGCGGAGGCTGGCGACCGCGCCACGGCTCCGTTGGCCACGCGAATGCGGCCGCGCACCCTGGAAGACGTCGTCGGGCAACGCCACATCCTCGGAGACGGCAAACTGCTATGGCGCGCGATCAAAGCCGACCGCATCAGTTCCGTCATTCTCTACGGCCCGCCGGGAACGGGGAAGACGTCGCTGGCCCTGGTCATCGCCAACGTTACCAAGAGCAAGTTTGAAAGCCTCAGCGGCGTGGAAGCGAATGTCGCCGACATCCGCCGTGTGATCGCCACCGCGGCCAATCGTCTCGCCAACACGAGACAACGCACGATCCTGTTTATTGACGAGATTCACCGGTTCAACAAGGCGCAGCAGGACGTGCTGTTGCCCGACGTGGAAAATGGGACGGTCCGCCTCATCGGCGCGACGACGCATAACCCGTTCTTCTACGTCAACTCACCCCTGGTGTCGCGCTCGCAGATTTTTCAACTCAAACCGCTCACGCCCGCCGATATCAAGGAGTTGCTGAAGCGGGCACTGGCTGACAAAGAACGCGGCCTTGGTGGCCAGAAGGTCAAGGTGGACGCCGCAGCGCTGGACTTTCTCGCCACCGCCTGCGACGGCGACGCGCGCAAGGCGCTCAACTCTCTGGAAATCGGCGTCCTGACCACTCCGTCGGGGCATATCACCAAAGAGATTGCCGAGGAATCCATCCAGAAGAAAGCGGTGGTCTACGATGCCGATGAGGACGAGCATTACGATACGATCTCGGCGTTCATCAAGTCGATGCGCGGCAGCGATCCGGACGCGGCACTGTACTGGCTGGCGAAAATGGTGGTCGCGGGGGAAGACCCCCGGTTCATCGCGCGGCGGATCGTGATTCTGGCCGCGGAAGACATCGGCCTGGCGGATCCACAGGCGCTGGTCCTGTCGGTGGCGGCGCATCACGCGGTGGAGTTCATCGGCTGGCCCGAAGGCGAGTTGCCTTTGGCAGAAGCGACGGTATATTGCGCGACCGCGCCAAAGTCGAACGCGAGCGCGAAAGGGATCTGGAGCGCCAAAGCTGACGTAGAGCAGGGACGAACGCTGGAAGTTCCCCAGCACCTCAAGGACACGCATTACAAGGGCGCGGCCCGACTCGGCCACGGGGAAGGCTACAAGTACGCCCACGATTTCAAAGGACACGTCGTCGACCAGGATCATCTGCCCGAGCATCGCAAGTATTACGAACCGGGCGATCAGGGTTTCGAAGTCAAAGTTCGCGAACGAATGGAAAAATGGAAGCAACTGCTCCAAAAAAAATAGCGCTACGGGAACAGATGCGCGCGCGCCTTGCCGAACAGGGCGCGGCGGATACCCGCGCGAAAAGCGCGGCCATCTGGGAGCGGTTATCGGTGCTGAGGGAATTCAGCGCAGCCACGCGGTTGCTGGTCTACGTGTCCACAGTACACGAAGTGGACACGCACGGCCTGATCCGTCAGTTGCTGGCCATGGGCCGGCAGGTGTGCGTGCCAAGATTTAAAACGGCGACGCAAGGCTACGCCGCTTCCGAGTTGCACGATTTTGATACCGAGTTAACCACAGGCAAGTTTGGAATTTTGGAACCCAAGCCCGAGGCCGTACGACCGGCGGCGTTCGATCAGATCGGCGCTGTACTGGTGCCCGGGTTGGCGTTCGACGAGACGGGAAATCGATTGGGCCGTGGATTGGGTCATTTCGACCGGCTGCTGGGGCCAACCAGCGGCGTGAAGATCGCCCTGGCCTTCGATTTCCAGGTATTGGGCGAGGTCCCGGCGGAAGCGCATGATACCCGCATGGACTTCATTGTGACGGAAACACGAGTGGTCAACCCCAAGGGTAACCGACAATGACCTATATCATAATCGGTCTCATCATCACCCTGGTAATCGGCGTTGCATTTGGCTGGTTACTTTGCCAGGCCAAGGCGAAAGCCGACACCAAAGCGGCTGGTGGGATTCTTGAGACCGCGCGGAAGGAAGCGGAAGAAACGCTTCGCGAAGCGCGGGTAAAAGCGCAAGAAGAAACATTCAACATACGCGAGCAGTCCGACAGGGAAAGCAAGGAACGGCGGCAGGAGCTGCTGGAAATGGAAAAGCGGGTCATGCAGCGCGAGTCCAATCTGGATCGCAAGGCTGATTTGCTCGACCGAAAAACAGAGGAGGTTTCCAAGAAGGAAGTGACGATTGTCGAGCGGGAGAAGGACCTGCACAAGATTCAGACCGAGATCGACGAGCTGAAAAAGCTGACGCAACGCGAACTCGAACGAATCGCCGGTCTTAGTGCGGAGGAAGCCAGGAAACGGCTGTTGCTGCAACTGCAGGAAGACGTTCGGGCCGAAGCCGCGGCGATGACCCGACGGATTGTCGAAGAAGCCAAGCAACAAGGGGATCGCGAGGCCAAGCGGACCATCACCATCGCCATCGAGCGGTGCGCGTCGAGCTACATGCAGACGGCAACAAGCTGTACGATTGCGCTGCCGAGCGAGGAGATGAAGGGCCGCATCATCGGCCGCGAGGGCCGGAACATCCGCGCCTTCGAAGCCGCCACGGGAATCAACGTGCTCATTGACGACACGCCGCAGGCCGTGGTGCTCAGCGGGTTCGACCCAGTCCGCCGCGAGTTGGCGCGGCAGACGTTGGAGCGCCTCATCGCCGACGGCCGAATCAACCCGGCCCGCATCGAGGAGGAGGTCACCAAGGTCCGCGAAGAACTGGAGGGACTCATTCACAAAGCCGGCGAGGAAGCCGTGGTTCGCATTGGGCTGCAGAAGGTGCACCCCGAAGTGACGCGGTTGCTCGGGCGACTCCGGTTCCGACACAGTTTTGCCCAGAATGTGCTCGATCATTCGATCGAAGTTGCGGAAATCGAGGGGATGATGGCGGCGGAACTCGGACTCAACCAGCAGATCGCCAAGCGTGTGGGCCTGTTTCATGATATCGGCAAGGCGGTGGACCACGAAGTCGAAGGCTCTCACGCCAAGATCGGCGCGGAGATCCTGAAGAAGTACGGCGAACCGGAAGAAGTCTGGCAGGGAGTCGCCTGTCATCACCACGAAGTCGAGCCGCTCACCACCTACGGCGTCCTGGCCAGCGCGGCGGACGCCATTAGCGCGTCGCGACCCGGCGCCCGCAGTGAAAGCATGGAGTTGTACCTCCAGCGCCTCGAGAAACTTGAGACCGTCGCCAATGCCTTCCCCGGTGTCGAGAAAAGCTACGCGCTGCAAGCGGGGCGTGAGATTCGCGTTTTTGTGCAACCGAATACGATTACGGATGATGAGGTCGTTCAGATGGCACGGAACATCAGCAAGAAGATCGAACAGGAGTTGCAGTACCCCGGCCAGATCAAGGTCATCGTGGTTCGTGAAACGCGCGCCGTGGAGTACGCAAAATGAGGATCCTGTTCATCGGTGACGTGGTGGGCAAGCCTGGGCGGCGTGCGGTCGCCACGCTGGTGCCGCGGCTGCGGGAGGAACGAGACATTGACTTCGTGATTGCCAATGGCGAAAACAGCGCGCACGGAGCGGGGTTGACAGCGTCGACCGTGGACGCGCTGCTCACCAGCGGGGTGGACATAATCACCTCCGGGGACCACGTGTGGGACCAGAAGGAAGTGTATGAGGTCATCGAACGCGAGCCGCGACTGTTGCGTCCGCTGAACTTTCCGCCATCGGCCCCGGGCAGGGGATCGACCGTGGTGCGATTGGACGGTTTGCCGGCCGTGGGGGTGCTGAACCTGATTGGCCGGGTGTTCATGCCGAACACCGATTGCCCGTTTCGGGCCGCGGAGGCCGAGGTGGCGCGACTGCTCACGCAGACGAAAATCATCATTGTGGACTTGCATGCCGAAGCCACGAGCGAAAAGATTGCCATGGGTCGGTTCCTGGATGGAAAAGTCAGTGCGGTCATCGGAACACATACACATGTGGCAACCGCCGACGAACGCATCCTGCCCAATGGCACAGCCTACCTTTCGGACGCTGGCATGTGCGGGCCGCATGATTCGGTGCTGGGCCGGGAGATTGGCGCGGTGCTGCAACGGTTCCTCACCCAGATGCCACAGAAGATGGAGGTCGCGGAAGGTGATGTCGCGCTGAGCGGTGCGATCGTCGACGTGGACGAAACCACGGGTCGCGCCCGTTCCATCGAACGAATCCGAGTCGCCTGTGACGAAAGCGAATGACCCCATGATCTTGCGGGCGAAGTATGTGCTGCCGATGAACCAGCCACCGATCGAAGATGGCGCGGTGGCCATCGAAGGCGACACGATCGTAGCGGTAGGCAAGACCGCCGAAGTGCGGGCGGCACACGCGGGCGAGATTCGCGACCTGGGCGAGCGGGTGCTGGCCCCGGGCTTAATCAATGCCCACTGCCACCTCGATTATACCCGGCTGCGCGGTGAGGTCGAGTGGCGTGGCAGTTTCACCGAATGGCTCGTGCAATTGGTCGCCGCCAAGCAACTCCACCCCGAAAAGGAGTATCTGGGGGGGATTCAAATGGGGTTGGACATGCTCATGCGGACCGGGACAACCACGGTGGTGAACATCGAGTCGTTCCCGAAGTTTATCGACCAGATTCCGCCGCCGCGGCTGCGGGTGTGGTGGTGCCTGGAAATGATCGATTTCAATCGTCCTGAAGGCGCGCGCGAAGTGGCGGCGCAGACATTGGAGTTTATCGCGGCCCATTCAAACCCGCGTGGGGGGTTCGGGTTTTCCCCGCACGCGCCGTACACTGTGACGACGGAATTGTACCGGCTGTGCGGCCAATACGCGCGCGGGCGCAACATTCCGTTGACGACCCATCTGGCCGAGTCGGAGGAGGAAGACGACATGTTTCGTCGCGGCACCGGCCAGATGTACGACTCCTTTCTGCGTTTGGGCCGCGACATGTCCGACTGCAAACACGTGAGCCCGACCCAATTGCTGTCCGAGTGCGGGGTACTGGGGCCCAACTGCCTCGCGGTGCACGCGAATTACCTCACACCGTTGGACGTCACACTGCTCAAGCAGACGGGCACGCACGTGGTGCACTGCCCGAAAACGCATCGATTCTTCGGTCGCGGTTCGCCCCTGCTGGACACCTGGAAAGAGAACCGGATCAATGCCTGCCTCGGCACCGACAGCATGGCCAGCAACGATACATTGAACATGCTCGACGAAATGCAAGCGCTTAGCCATATGTTCCCGCGGAAGTCGGCCCAGGAATTGTTGACCCTGGCCACGATCAACGGCGCCAAGGCGTTGAACCTCCGCGAAAAGCTGGGATACATCGGTGTCGGCGCCTGGGCCGACCTGATTGCCGCGCCGATGGACGGCGCCGGCGGCGACCCCTACGAGGCGATTGTGTATGCGGACAAGCAGGTGAGTTTCTCGATGGTGGCGGGGGAAGTTGTCTTCGATGAAACGCAGTAACTCCACGACCGTATGCGTGGGTCTTGTGACGCTGACGAACCTGCTGTTCTCCGCGCAAGTCTCGATCGCCGGGATGGACACCGCGTCCACCAATATGCTTCCGCGCACTGATGAACAAGCCGTGATCCTTCTCGAACGGATGGGCCGATATGAGGAAGCCGAGGCGCAGTGCAACCAGTTGTTGCAGCAGAATCCGAATGATCCCGTTGCCAGGCGCTTGCTCGCGGAGATTGAGGATGCGAAACACAGGCGCCACCCAGTCACAACGCTGAGAGATGCGTTGGATACCATCATCATCCCCGAGGTAAATGTCCGTGGGGCCGGAGTGACGGAGGTCATTGAGTTTTTGCAGACCGAGAGTCGAAAGGTTTCGGGTGCCGAGAATCCGATCAATTTCGTCTGGCAGGCGCCGGACAACCTCAAGACCGCCAAGGTCACTTTGAATCTTCGCCGTGTCCCACTGGCGGATGTATTGAAGTATGTCACCGAAAGCGTCGGGCTGCGTTATCGCGTCGATGCGCATGCCGTGGTGATCTATCAACCGCCGCCCGCAATGCCGACCGAATCTTCTCCATCGAATGTCAAATCTCCATGATCAACTCGGTGCCGAGCTGCACAAGACGCGCGCGGAAGGATTGTACCGCATCCTGCGGACCGTATCGTCCGCGCAAGGCCCGCGCCTACAGATCGACGGTCGCGAGTTGTTGAACTTCTCCAACAACGATTATCTCGGCCTGGCCAACGATCCGGTATTGAAGCAGGCGGCAGTGGAGGCGATCGAGAAGTACGGGGTGGGCGCCGGCGCGTCGCGTCTGGTGTCCGGGAACCTGCAACCGTACGAGGAGTTGGAGCGCAAGCTCGCGGCATTTAAGGCGAAGGATGCCGCCCTGGTCTTCAGCAGCGGTTATGCGGCCAATGTCGGCACCATCACCGCGCTGATCGGCGAAGGCGACGTGGTGATCCTCGACAAACTGGACCACGCGAGCATCATCGATGGCGCCCGACAAAGCGGCGCGACGATTCGCGTGTATCCACACAAAAACCTCAAGAAACTGGAAACCATACTGGACCAGTGCAGCGCGTTTCGACGGAAACTGATTGTGACCGAAACCGTGTTCTCCATGGATGGCGACCTCGCGCCGCTGGCGGAAATCGTTGCGCTGAAGGAACGGCACGGCGCGTGGCTGATGATCGATGAAGCGCACGCGACGGGCTTGTACGCCAGGAATCGCCGCGGCCTTGCCGAAGCCGCCGGGGTGGAGGACAAAATCGAAATCACACTCGGCACGCTGAGCAAGGCGCTGGGGTGCCTGGGCGGTTTCGTGGTCGGCTCGCAGCCGCTGATCGATTTTCTCCGAAACCGCGCGCGGAGCTTCATTTACTCGACCGCGTTGCCGCCCGCCGTATGCGCGGCGGCGGGAGCAGCGGTGGATTTTGTGATGAGCGACGCCGGCCACGAGCGCCGCGACCGGCTCTGGCGCAATGTCAGTGAGCTGAAACAGGGCTTGTCGGCGCTCGGTATACAAAACGAATCACGCAGCCCGATCATTCCCATCATTATCGGCGATGAGAAGGCGGCGGTCGAAATCTCCGGCAAATTGTGCGAGCGCGGAGTATTGGTTCCCGCCATCCGCTTTCCGACCGTTCCGAAAGGCAAAGCCCGCCTGCGCGTCACGGTGACCGCAGCGCACGAGCCGCCAGATATCAAACGGTTCCTTATGGAGTTCGGTGGACTCGCTCGCTGACAAGGATCATCGCTACCTCTGGCATCCGTTCACGCCGATGCGCGATTGGGTGTCCGAAGAGCCCGTGATTATTGAGTCGGGCGAGGGAGCCGTCTTGCGGGACACGCGCGGGCGCGAATACATTGATGCCAACTCCTCGATCTGGACGAATCTGCACGGCCATCGCCACCCGGCGATCACCCAGGCCATCAAAGACCAATTGGACCGCATCGCCCACTCGTCTTTTCTTGGTCTCTCGAATGAACCCGCGATCCGGCTGGCGGAACAATTGATCCAGATCGCCCCGCCGGGGTTGACGCGCGTGTTTTATTCCGACGACGGTTCGACCGCGATGGAGGTGGCCGTCAAAATGGCGCTGCAATACTGGCAGCACCGGAACCAGCCGCAGCGCGCGAAGTTTGTGGCGTTTGCTGACGCCTATCACGGGGACACGCTCGGCGCCGTCAGCATCGGCGGCATCGATCTGTTTCATTCGGCGTTTCGACCGCTGCTGTTTGAGGTAATCCGTGTCAATGACCTGTCTCGACTGGCGAACATCATGCGCGAGCACCGCGACGTGGTCGCCGGTGTCGTCATCGAACCGCTGGTGCAAGGCGCCGCGGGAATGAAACTGTGGAGACGCGGGCTGCTGGCCGAATTGAGGTCTCTGTGCACGGAGTGGGGGGCGTTACTGATTGCGGATGAAGTATTGACCGGTTTTGGGCACACAGGAACGATGTTCGCCTGCGAGCAGGAAGGCGTGACGCCCGACCTAATGGCCGTGGCGAAGGGTCTCACGGGAGGCTATCTCCCACTGGCGGCAACGCTGACGACGGAGGAAATCTTTCGAGCGTTCCTCGGCGACTACAGCGAATTCAAGACGTTCTTTCACGGACACAGTTACACGGGAAACCAACTGGGCTGCGCGGCGGCGCTGGCAAATCTGCGGGTCTTCAAGGAAGAACAGACCCTCGTGAAGATCCAGCCGAAATGTGAGCGGCTGCGGGCCGGTCTGGAACGATTGCGCGCGGTTCCACACGTCGGCGACGTGCGACATATCGGGATGATTGGCGCGGTCGAGTTGTTCCAGGACGTGGCCACAAAGGTACCGTTTCCCCTGGCCGACAAGGTGGGAATCAGGGTATGCGCGGAAATGCGTGAGCGCGGCGCACTCACACGTCCCATCGGTAACACCATCATTCTCCTGCCGCCATACTGTGTCAGCGACCAGCAGATGGACCGGGTGTTGAGCGTCCTTGCAGAATCGGTCCGCGCGGTGGTATTATAGAATTGTCGGGTTTGGCAAACGGTCGTTTCGAGGGAAAATGCGATTGTGGTGGCCCGAAAGGCAGGCCATGGTTCGTCCGCCGGCAGTGGCAGGTCAGTTTTATCCGCGAGCGGCGTCCGAGGTGAACGCGGCGCTGGACAAGTTGGTTCACCCCACGGTTCCTGGGCGGAAAGCCATTGCAGTGGTTTGTCCGCACGCGGGCTGGATGTATTCGGGCCACACCGCTGGTCTGGTGTATTCAGCCGTGCAAGTCCCGGATCGCGTGATTTTGGTTGGACCGAATCATCAGGGCATCGGTAGCCGCTATGCCGTGTACAGTTCGGGCGCCTGGCACACACCGATTGGCGACGTGCCCGTGGCCGAGCCGTTGGCGTTGGCGCTTCTCGACCATTGCGAATTACTTGCCGAAGACACCAAGGCTCACGTGGAAGAACATTCGCTGGAGGTCCAGGTGCCCATGCTGCTGCGCGCGAACCCCAACCTCCACATCGTGCCGCTGCTGATTGGTGGACGCTGGCCGGAGGGCGGAGGGCGGCACGAACTCAAGGAAATCGGCGCAGCGATTGCGCAATCGGTTCAAGAACATGGCAAACCAGTGTTGCTCATCGCCTCGACTGATCTGAATCACTACGAAGACCAGGAGACATCGAACGTTAAAGACAAGCTGGTGCTCGACGCCGTGGTGAATTTGGATCCCGATGCGCTTATGGATCGCGTGATCGGGGAGGAAGTCTCCATGTGCGGGGTGGCCCCGACCTACATCGTGCTGTGCGCTGCAAAGGGGCTCGGCGCCAAGCATGCCGAACTGCTGGACTACCGCACCAGCGGCGACGTCAGCGGCGATTTCTCGCGCGTGGTCGGTTATGGTGGGGTCGTGATTGAGTAGGCGGGGCGGTGTCTTAATATGATATTTTCAGAGGTATATGTGGGAGGCCGGAAGGCCGGCGGCCTTGAACTCTGCCGCCTGGACGTAGGAGCGCATCGAAGAATCAGAGCATAAACAGGAAAAGTGATTCACGAATAATGAAAATACGGCCATCCATGCGGACAAAATTCCCACGCGGCATAGTATCGAATCAGACAACCGGCAACATTGGTCTGTTCTTCGTCTGCTACAAACTATCGCAATACGGATGGAACGTCATGCCGACCGCTCGAAACGCGAAGGGAGTTGACATTGTCGCGTACAGCCAAAACGGAGCACGTGTTAGACTAATTCAAGTAAAAACACTCTCAAACCGTGACCCTGTTGGTCTTGGCAAAAGATTAGATGACCTCATTGCGGAATGGATGATCATTTACGTCAAATTTTGTCGAAAAGAGCAGAGGTGCTTTGTGCTTAGAACCAGCGAGGTGAAAAAACTCGCCGTAAACCTAGGTGAAAACGAAAGGGCCAGTTGGTGGCTTTCACCTAAACGCTACGACACCGATGCGTATGAAGGTGATAAAGGAGGATGGGGGCGCATCGGCCAAGGGGTTCCATGAGAAGAAATCCAAATTAAGACACCGCCAGTAGGCGGGGCGAGTTTGACAGCGGGTCGCAGGCTTGGTACAGTTTGTGTGCAGTTTGGTGGTGACGAGTATGATTACACTTACGGAAAACGCGGCGAAACATATCAAGACATTGCTGGCCGAGCAGGGCGCGCAGGGCAAGGCGTTGCGCGTGTATATCGAGACGGGCGGCTGCTCGGGCATGGAATATGGCATGGCGTTCGATGACCGGCAGACCGATGACGCCGTGGTGCAGCAGGACGGCGTCGAGGTTGTTATTGATCCGATGAGCATGAACTTTCTGCAGGGCAGCGAGATCGATTACGTGGACAGCCTGCAGGGGTCGGGATTCAAGATCAAGAATCCCAATGCGCACTCGAGTTGCGGGTGCGGCCGGTCGTTTAATTAGATTGTTCTTTCATCCGCCTTCGCCCCGGAAGCGTTCGGGGCAACGGCGGACAAGCAGGCAGATTCGTTTGGGGAGCCTTTCGGGGCTGAGATTCCGCACGAGGCGGGAGACCCATGGAACCTGACCCAGGTAATGCTGGCGTAGGGAAACACTTGGCGAAGCCGACTCCTGGATTTCAGGGTCGGCTTTTTGTTCTAGGGAGGAAGCTATGATCGCACCGAAGACGGGCAATGGCGAAGCACACAGCCGCGCGGCGCTGCCGAAATCGAAGAAGGTCCACGTGGGGGGCAAGCAGCACAAGGACGTTCGCGTGCCGTTCCGCGAGATCGAATTGTCGCCAACGGTGAGCCACACGGGCCGCGTTGAATCGAATGAACCGGTTCGTGTCTACGACACCAGCGGTCCGTGGAGCGATCCGGCGTTTCACGGCGATGTGGAGCGTGGTTTGCCGGCGTTGCGGCAGGGCTGGATACGCGGTCGTGGTGATGTGGTGGAGACGGCCTCGTCCTACAGGCCGATTGCGGGGCGAAGTGACCGTGAGATTCCCGTGACGTTGCGCCGCAAGCCTCTGTGCGCGAAGCCGGGCAAAGTTGTCACCCAGCTTCATTACGCCCGGCAGGGAATCGTCACGCCCGAGATGGAGTTCATCGCGATCCGCGAGGGGCTCGAGCCAGAGTTTGTGCGCAGTGAGGTTGCCCGGGGTCGCGCCATTATTCCGGCCAACATCAATCATCCCGAAAGCGAGCCGATGATCATTGGGCGGAACTTTCTGGTGAAGATCAACGCCAACATCGGCAATAGCGCCGTGGCGTCGAGTATTGAGGAAGAAGTCGAGAAGATGCGGTGGGCGACGAAATGGGGCGCCGACACGGTGATGGACTTGTCCACGGGCAAGAACATTCACGAGACGCGGGAATGGATTTTGCGAAACTCGCCCGTGCCGATTGGCACCGTGCCGATTTACCAAGCACTGGAGAAAGTCGATGGCAAGGCCGAGGAGCTGACGTGGGAAGTCTATCGCGACACGCTGATTGAGCAATGCGAGCAGGGGGTCGATTATTTTACGGTCCACGCGGGCGTGTTGCTGCGGTACATTCCGCTCACGGCGAACCGGGTGACGGGAATCGTCAGCCGCGGCGGATCGATCATGGCCAAGTGGTGTCTCGCGCACCATCAGGAGAGTTTCCTCTATACGCGGTTCCGCGACATTTGCGAGATCATGGCGGCGTATGACGTAAGTTTCTCGCTCGGCGACGGGTTGCGGCCCGGTTCGATTGCCGACGCCAACGACGAAGCGCAGTTCGCCGAACTCAAGACGCAGGGCGAACTCACGAGGATCGCTTGGGAACACGGCGTGCAGGTCATGAACGAAGGCCCCGGCCATATCCCGATGCATCTGATCAAGGAGAACATGGACAAGCAATTGGAATGGTGTGAGGAAGCGCCGTTCTACACGCTTGGGCCGCTCACCACCGACATCGCGCCCGGCTACGATCATGTTACGAGCGCCATCGGCGCGGCGATGATCGGCTGGTACGGCTGCGCGATGCTGTGCTATGTCACCCCGAAGGAACACCTCGGACTTCCCAACAAGAAGGACGTCAAAGATGGCGTCATTGCCTACAAGATTGCCGCGCACGCAGCCGATTTGGCGAAAGGCCACCCCGGCGCGAAGCTGCGCGACGATGCGTTGAGCAAGGCCCGGTTTGAATTCCGCTGGGAAGACCAGTTCAATCTCAGTCTCGACCCCGACACCGCCCGCGAGTTCCATGATGAAACATTACCAGCCGAAGGCGCCAAGCTCGCCCATTTTTGCAGCATGTGCGGCCCGCATTTCTGTTCCATGAAGATCACCGAAGACGTGCGGAAATATGCCGAGGAGCTGGGGATTGCCGAATCCGAGGCCCTGAAGAAGGGGATGGAAGCCAAGTCAAAGGAGTTTGTCGAAAAGGGGGCGGAGGTTTACACGAAAGCGTGACCGCTCTAGTTGGCCATGGCGGACGACAATCCAAACTCTCTTGGATCTGTTCGATGATGAGCCAGAGGAGGGAGACGAAGAGGCCGTTGGAAATCCACGCCGACTGAGCGGCGGGGCGGGTGGCGCGTTCGGCGCCATTGGACACGTCTCGCCGCGTGAGGGCGCGCGGCCTACAACCAGCTTCGCCGCGTGGGGGCACGCGGCTACAACCAAGCCCTGGGTTGTTGTCGGCCACGATACCAGTTTGCGATGTTGGTGCGCAACAGGTCGCCGATGTGGTCGATGTGGATATCGGCGGGAGGGTAGGTGGCGAGGATTTCCCGTTCGACGGCGTAGTGGCCCTGGCGGACGAAGACGGTGGTGACGCGTTTGGTCCAGGCTTTTTTGACGGCGGCGAGGATGCGCAGTTTGTCATCGACGAGCACGTAATGGCGGGCGGGGAAGCGCTTCTTGACGTCGTCGAGTTCGTTCTCCTTGTGCACGTAAATCAGGACGCGGCCATCGACGGCATCGAACAGGCCCGAGCACTGGATCTTATGGGGCTGAAACACCACGTCGCCATCGGACAAGATGACCGGGAGGCCCCATTGTTTGACGTGGTCGATGACGTCCAGAGAATTGGGAAAGAGGCGATTGGCAAACGGGTAGTCGATCAGGAAGCGCGACACGGTCAGGAGTCGCAGGTCGCGCGGATACTCGGCGCGGTAGCGTTGCAGCGCGCCGAGATAGTCGGCATACCCGCGTTTGGAGCAGCAATGGTCGAAGATTGACCAGTAGCGGTGGGCCCGTTGCGGTCCGACCTCGCGATGCAGATATTTCCGGAGATCGTCGATCACCCGGTCGTTGTCGAGGAGTGTGTTGTCGACATCGAATAGAAAGACGACGTCATTGGATGCCGTTGTCCGAGCGCGTGGTCGTTTCATGGCGATTGGGGCGCAACCGGCGCGAGAATAGCCTGATGTTGCGGCCTGCGCAAGGGGTGACAAAGGGTTGTTGAGAAAGAGGAGCGGAGCGTGTTATAGTGGCGTTGCGGATGACACAGGCGTCGTCCAGTCGAAGTCGACACAATCATGAACAAAACATCGCTCACGCAGCGTGCGGCCTGGAAGGCGCTGGAAGCGCATTACCGGAGCATCAAGGACGCGCATCTGCGGAAGCTGTTTGCGGATGATCCCAAGCGTGGCGAGCGATTTGCCGCGGAGGGCGCCGGGCTATACCTGGATTACTCGAAGAACCGTGTCACCGACGAGACGATCGAACTGCTGCTCAAGCTGGCCGAGGAGTGCGACCTGCGCTGGCGGATCGACGCGATGTTTCGCGGGGACAAGATCAACATTACCGAAGATCGGGCGGTCGCGCACGTGGCGTTGCGGGCGGCGCGCGGCCAGTCGATCATTGTGGATGGCGAGAACGTCGTGCCCAAAGTGCATTTCGTGCTGGATAAGATGGAGGAGTTTGCCGATCGCGTGCGCAACGGGTCATGGAAGGGTTACACCGGCAAACGGATCCGCAATGTCATCAACATCGGCATCGGCGGCTCGGACCTGGGTCCGGTGATGGCGTATGAGGCGCTGCGCTATTACAGCACGGGCGAGTTGACGTTCCGGTTTGTGTCGAACGTGGACGGGACCGATTTTGTGGAGGCGACGCGCGACCTCAACCCCGAAGAGACGCTGTTCATTGTGTCGTCCAAGACGTTCACGACGCAGGAGACGATGACCAATGCGCACAGCGCCAAACGATGGGTGGTAGACCGGTTGTTGAACAAGCGGGCGGTTGCCAAACATTTTGTCGCGGTATCGACCAACGCGCCGGAAGTGGCGAAGTTCGGGATCGATACGGTAAACGTGTTCGGTTTCTGGGATTGGGTGGGCGGCCGCTACTCGATGGATTCGGCGATTGGGCTGGCGACGATGATGGCCATTGGCCCGAAGGAATTTCGGGCCATGCTCGCCGGGTTCCACGCGATGGACGAGCATTTTCGCACCGCGCCATTCGACAAGAACCTGCCCGTGCTGATGGGTTTGCTCGGGGTTTGGTACAACAATTTCTTCGGGGCGCAAACGGTCGCCGTTCTGCCATACGACCAGTACCTCAAGCGGTTCCCGGCGTACCTGCAGCAGTTGACGATGGAGAGCAATGGCAAGTCCATCACGCTGGACGGAGCGAGGGTGGATTACCAGACGGGACCGGTTTTCTGGGGCGAGCCCGGCACGAACGGCCAGCATTCGTTCTACCAACTGATTCATCAGGGGACGAAGTTGATACCGTGTGATTTCATCGGGTTCAGCCATCCGCTGAATTCGCTCGGGGATCACCACGATTTGTTGATGTCGAACCTGTTTGCCCAGAGCGAAGCGCTGGCGTTTGGCAAGACGGCGGAAGAAGTGAAGGCGGAAGGCACGGCGGAATGGCTGGTGCCGCACCGCGTGTTTGAGGGCAACCGGCCGTCGAACACGATTTTGGCGGCGCAACTGACGCCCGAAGCGCTCGGCAAGCTGGTGGCGCTGTACGAGCATGTGGTGTTCACGCAGGGCGCCATTTGGAACATCAATTCGTTTGACCAATGGGGAGTCGAGTTGGGGAAGGCGTTGGCGAAACGGATCACGCTGGAACTCCAGAGTGTCGGCGACCCGCCGCTCCAGCATGATAGTTCGACGAACACACTGATCCGCCGTTATCGCCATACCAAGACCAAGGGACACGAATGGTCGGGCTGATGATGCGGAGGCGCCAATGAAAACCTCGGAATTGCACGTCGGGATGAAAGTGAGACATCCGCAGCACGGGATGGGGGTCGTCAAATCCATCACGGAGAACACGGCGGACATTCGGTTCAATGACGCGACGCGGACCATTGCGCCCGAGACGAGCGATTTGGTGGCAGAGGAGGCACGGGTAACGGTGGGCGGTCGGGACATGCCGCTGGCGCAGTTTATCGAGAAGACCGCGCGCGCGGTATTGACCGAACTGGGAGTGGGAACGCCGGGGGAGACGGTGGATCAACTGGGGAGTCGCTGGCACGGCGGACGGCTGATGATTCATCCGGCGGATGCGAGCTTACAGGGGAAGGAGATCCCGCTGGACGTGTTTTTCCACAAGGTGGTGATGGTGCGCAACAACCTGCGCGTGCTCGAGCAGAAGATCAACAGCCACGAGAAACTCAGCGACGCCGAGAAAGTGGAGTTCCAGCAATACGTTACGCGGT